>JBDSGH010000026.1:0-7977 GCA_039919095.1 Sphingomicrobium sp.
CGGCGGCGCCCGCCCCCAGTCGCGCCCCCAACCCGCGGCGTTCGACACCGACCTCGACGACGACGTCCCGTTCTGAGTCGAGCCGCTAGGGCTGGTCTCCGCCGAGGTCCTTCCGCAACCGCGCAAGAACCGCGAACGGGCCCGCTTCCTCCTCGCTAAGCACGCCGGCATCGCGCAGCGCGGCTTCGGCGGTGGCGCTGCGCGGGTAGGGGTCGAGGGTTAGCGCGAGCGTGTCGGCGATGGCGCTGCCGAGGTCGATTGCGACTCCGTCGTGGAACACCACGTCGCAATCGTCGGTGGCAAGCTCGACTTCCTCGGGCAGGTCGCCGGGCTTCGGCTCGGGCAGGAACGCGATCTCGAACGCCTCGTCGACATGAGCCGCGACCGGCTCCCCGGTGACCACGCAGCATTGCTCGAGCGAGGCCGCGATGCGGCCCGCGGCGCGGATCTTCGCGCCATCCCGCGACAGGCTGGCATGCGCCTCGAGCCGCTCGATCGAGGGCAGGTTGAGCCGCTCGGCGATGGCTCGCCGCTCGGGCTCGTCGGCCGCAAGGTCGATGCGCTCGCCATCCGCGATCCGGTCGAGCGTCAGGCGATGGGCGAAATCCTCGATCATCCAATCCTCCCTTGGGCCACGGCGTCGTCGGCGGTGGCGTCGAGCCGGTCCCACACCAGGCGCAGCGCTCTTGTGACATGGTCCAGCGCCGCGGGCGCTGGCGGAGTCCCGCGAAACAGGCTGTCGCTCGCCGCCTCGTCCCAGCCGTCGCCGGCCTCGATCGCCTGGCGCCACAGCGTCACCCGCCGGCTCAGCGCGGCGACCAGCTTGCGCACGGACTTGCCCAGCGCCGGGTCGCCGATGCCCAGTTGGCGATGCTCGGAGTCCATCGCCTCGACAAAGCGTTCGGCCAGCGCGACCGCTGCGCTGCGGGCCACCGCGCCGCCGCGCTCGAGGCGCACCGTGGCCAGCGCGGTGATCGTCGCAAGGACCGCGAATCGGCCGTCGATGGTGTCGGCCACCTGCCCCTCGCCAAACCAGTGCGGCTGGCGCGCCTGGCCGACCAGGGCCTCGAATAGCGCGGCTCCGCGGCTTGCCGGCGGTGTTAATCGGGGGAACAGGAAGCTGAGCCTAGAGATGGCGGGTGTCCTCATGTGGGTAAGGCTTGCGCCTGTGCATGTCCGGCGCATATTGAGGCCGCCCGGCCGCGGCGCAAGTGACGCGGCGTCACGCGCGTTCGCGCCAAGCTCACGCGACCAGCGTGCGAGGAAGAGGTTCAGGCAATGAAGGCTGCTGTGTTGAAGGGGGCTCTGGCGTTCGCGGGTGCGGCGGTGCTCGGCGGCTGCGCCGGCATCCAGGATCACCGCGGATCGGTCATCGACCAGGAGCTTGCCTCGGCGGTCCAGGTCGGCGTCGACAATAAGGATTCGGTCACCAAGACCCTCGGCCGGCCAAGCTTCGTCGGCCAGTTCAATCCCAACGACTGGTACTATGTGTCGCGCGATACCAAGACGATTGCGTTTCGTGATCCGCGGGTGATGGACCAGACCGTTCTGCACGTTCGCTTTGATCCGGCCGGCAACGTCGCTTTGGTCGACCGCAGCGGCAAGGAACTGATCGCCTCGATCGACCCGGCCAAGACCAAGACCCCGACGCTCGGCCGCAAGCGCAGCTTCTTCGACGAGCTGTTCGGCAACATCGGCACGATCAACCAGCCGGGCCTGCCGGGCGCCCGCCAGTAAAGCGGGTGCAATCCGCGGCGCTTTCTAGCCCGGCCGCTTTCGCCTAAGCCGGGCCCATGACCGCCACTCCCGCCGGCATCACCTATGCCGACTATCTCGCGCTCGACCAGCTGCTCAACGCGCAGCGGCCGCTGTCCGACCTCCACGATGAAATGCTGTTCATCGTCATCCACCAGACCAAGGAGCTGTGGCTCAAGCAGATGCTCCACGAGCTTGACCTGGCGATCAGCTTGCTCGACCGGGACCAGTTCGCCGCATCGTACAAGGCGATGGCGCGGATCGGCCGGATCCAGTCCGTGATGACCCTGTCGTGGGACGTGCTGTCGACGCTGACGCCGGTCGACTACACCGCGTTCCGGGACGTGCTCGGAACCTCATCAGGCTTCCAGTCGGTCCAGTTCCGCGAACTCGAATTCCGGCTCGGGATCAAGAATCCGCGCTTTCTCGAACAATATGAAACCGGCAGCGACGGGCATCGGCGATTGCAGGCCGCGCTTGATGCACCAAGCTTGCGCGAGGCTTCGCATGCCGCGCTCGAACGTGCCGGGTTCGATCTCGGCGACCGTTCGGAAAACGCGCTCGGCGCGGCCTGGCTCGCGGTCTATCGCGACTCCGAGACATGGTTCGATCTCTACCAGCTGGCCGAGAAACTGGTCGACATCGACGATGCGCTGGCGATGTGGCGGCACAAGCACGTGCTGACGGTCGAACGGATTATCGGCAACAAGATGGGCACCGGCGGCTCGGCCGGCGCGGCCTATCTGCGCTCGACGCTCGACAAGCGCGCCTTCCCCGAACTGTGGTCGATGAGGACTGGTCTTTGAGTTTCAAGGATTTGTTCTCGCGCAGCCTTTCTGCCGACCCCGCGCGCCTCCACTTCGCCGCCCACAGCCACCATTTGTGGCCCGACGCCAGCTTCGCCGGCCAGGTCGCATGCTGGGACGACGCGGCGCGGCTGGCCGACCGCAAGTGGGACATAGTGATGGGCGAGGTATGGCCCGAGGCGCAGCGCCATGTCGCCGCCGAGCTTGGCACCGGCCAGCCCGATGCGGTGGTGTTCGCCGCCAACACCCATGATTTCCTGATCCGCCTGACGGCCGCCGCGCCGCGCGCCGATCCGCGCCGGCTGCGGGTGCTGATGAGTGATGGCGAATTCCACAGCGCGCGGCGCCAGTTCGCCCGCTGGGCGGAGGACGGCTGGCTTGAGCTCGAGACCGTCGCCGCCGAACCGTTCGACGATTTCGGCGCGCGCTTCCTCGCCGCGGCCGAGGCCGGCGACCACGATGTGATCCTGGTCAGCCAGATCCTGTTCGGCAGCGGCCGGCGGTTCGACCGGGTCGAGCAACTGGCGAGCCTCGCCAGGCCCGCCGGACCGTGGGTCGTGATCGACGGCTATCACGCTTTCATGGCGTTGCCGACGCCGTTCGTTGGATCCGCCGCGCAAGGCGCTTTCTACCTCGGCGGCGGCTATAAATATGCGATGGCGGGGGAGGGTTGCGCCTTCCTCCATGCCCCGCCCGGCTTTGGCCTGCGGCCGCCGGTCACCGGCTGGTTTGCCGAATTCGAGGATCTGACGCTGCCGCCGGGCAGCGTCGGCTATGCACATGACGCGATGCGCTTCATGGGCGCGACCTTCGACCCTTCCGCGCTGTACCGCTTCAACTCGGTGCGGCGGATGCTGGGCGACAACGGCCTTGGCACCGCTGAAATTTCGGCGCACGTCGAACACCTCCAGCACCGTCTGGTCGAGGCGATTGCCGGCACCGCGCTGGCCGCGGCGGAGCTACTCAACCCGGTCGATGGCCAACCCCACGCCCGCTTCCTCGCCTTGCGCAGCCCGGCGGCGACGCGCTGGCATGACCAGCTCCTGGCCAGCAATTGCATCACTGACGTGCGCGGCGACGTGCTCCGGATCGGCCTCGCCTTGTACCACGACGACGGCGACGTCGACGCCTTCGCCGCGCTGGCTCAAGGGCTGGCCGAATGAGCCCGGGCGCAACCCCGGCACGGGGCGTCCAGACCCGCGTGCTGCTGTTGCTGCTGCTCGCCTACATCTTCAATTTCCTCGACCGCCAGATCCTCGGCATCCTCGCCCAGCCGATCAAGCAGGACCTCCACCTGACCGACACCCAATTCGGCGCGATCGGTGGCCTGGCGTTCGCGATTCTCTATTCGGTGCTGGCGGTGCCGCTGGCCTATCTCGCCGATCGCACCAGCCGCGGCGCGGTGATCGCCGCCGCGCTGGCGGTGTGGAGCGGCTTCACCGCGCTGTGCGGCACCGCCACCGGCTTTTCTCAACTGTTCCTCTATCGCCTCGGGGTCGGCGTCGGAGAGGCCGGCGGAGTCGCCCCGTCTTATGCGCTGATCGCGCAATATGTCCCGCCCGAACGGCGCGCCCGGGCGCTCGCGATCTTTTCGCTCGGAGTGCCGATCGGCCTCGCCTCGGGCACCCTGCTCGGCGCCTATTTGACCCACTGGATCAGCTGGCGGGCGGCGTTCGTCGTCATGGGGGTCGCTGGCGTCTTGCTGTCGCCGATCCTGCTGTGGCTGGTCCGCGATCCCCCGCGCCCGGCGTCCCCGACCGCCTCATCCGCGCCGATCTTGCCGGTGTTCGCGCTGCTCGCGCGCAAGCCGACCTTCTGGCTGATGGCCTTCGCCGCCTCGTGCAGCTCGCTGTGCGGCTATGGGCTCGCCTTGTGGACCCCGTCGGTGCTGATGCGCAGCTATGGCCTTGACCTGGTCGGCACCGCCCATTTCTTCGCCTCGCTGCTGCTCATCGGCGGCACCGCCGGCGTGCTGCTCGGCGGCTTCCTGGCCGACCGCCTCGGAACCGGCGACCGGCGCTGGTACGCGTGGCTGCCGGCGATCGCCTGGCTGGTCACCGCGCCGCTGTTCGCGCTCGGCCTGTCGGTGCCGAGCCTGGCGGTTGCCTGGCCGCTGCTGCTGATCCCCAACGCGCTCAACATCCTGTGGCTCGGCCCGGTTACAACCGCCGTCCAGCACCTCGTGCCGGCGCACATGCGGGCGACCGCCTCGGCGAGCTTCCTCCTGATCAACAATCTGATCGGGATTGGCATCGGACCGCTCCTGTTCGGCCGCATCTCGGACATCCTGAAGGCGAGCTACGGTGTCGAGTCCCTGCGCTACGCGGCGATCGGCTGCACTGCTTTCTACCTCGTCGCCGGAGGCCTGATGCTGCTCGCGGCGCGGCGCTTGCGGGCGGATTGGGTCGAAGACGCCGCAAGCTGAACGACGCTTAAATTTGCCGTTCATTATGGAGCGACCGGTTGCCGTGAACATCGGTTAGGTGGCGGAACGACCGCCGGAACCAGCCGTTCTACCGGGCTCAAAGGAGTTTTTGTAATGACGAAGCTATTCTTGGCCGCAGGGGTCGCCGCCTTGGCGATCGCCGCGCCAGCCGCCGCCGATCGCGGCGGCCACGGCGGCAATGCCGGCCATTCGGCCAAAGCCCAACGCGGCGGCGGCCAGGCCCATGCCGCCCAGTCACGCCGCGCCGGCAAGGCCGATCACCGTGGGGCACAGCGGGTTGCGATGAATGACCGTGGCCATGGCCACGGATCGCGGGCGGCCAAGGCTGACCGTCACCCGGTCCGGGTCGCAAGCCACACTCGCGGCGCCGAGCGCCACTTCGCCGCCAACGATCGCAAAGGTCGCGGCAATCTGCGCTTTGCCGACCGCGGCGGCCGTCACGACGGTGCGCGCACGTTCAATTCGCGCGGCGATGACCGGTTCGGCCGGCGGTACGCCAGCAACTGGTCGGACGGCTGCCCGCCGGGCCTGGCCAAGAAGAACAATGGCTGCCTCCCGCCGGGTCACGCCAGGCGACTGGATTTCGTCGGGCGGGCGCTGCCCGCGGCCTATAGCCGGGGCATCGTCCCGCTCGCGCTGCGCGATTACTATCGCGACAGCGACGACTCCTATTATCGCTATGGCGATGGCTACATGTACCGGGTCGATCGGCGCACCAATCTGGTCGCGGCGCTGCTGCCTTTGCTCGGCGGGGGTTATGTCGCCGGCCAGATGTTCCCGAGCAGCTACCGCAACAGCTATGTCCCCAACTACTACCAGTCGTTCTACCCGGACACCGCGGACAATTATTACCGCTACGCCAATGGCAACGTTTACGGCATCGATCCCTATTCGGGGATGATCGACAACGTCATCCCGATGTACGGCAACGGCTATGGTTATGGGCAGATGCTGCCGGGCAGCTACAGCGCCTACAACGTTCCGTATCAGTATCGCAGCATGTACGCAGACAGCTCGGACTATCATTACCGCTACGCTCCGGGCGCGATCTACCAGGTCGATCCGGGCAGCAATTTGATTACCGGCGTCGCCTCGCTGCTGGCGGGTGACATCGGAGTCGGCAACCGCCTGCCGCTGGGCTACAGTGCGTACAACGTGCCGATGTCCTATCGCTCGACCTATTACGACACGCCCGATGCCTGGTACCGTTACAACGACGGCTACATTTATCGGGTCGATCCCAAGACGCAGCTGGTCACGGCGGTGATCAACGCGCTCGTCTAGAACCATTACGGAATGCGGATGGCCCGGCCGACGGTGCCGGGCCATTGCGCTGCCACGACAAAGGAGAAATCGGAAATGACCAGAATTGCGCTCATGATCGGATTGGCCGCCTCGGCCGTCACCCTCAATGCCTGCGACAACGCCGCCAACCAGCCCGGCGCTCCGAAGAGCGACGCGGCCAAGCCCGCGGCCGGCGAAAAGACCATTGCCGCCGGCCTCGATCAGAACGGTCGCTTCTTCCAGGCGGCCAAGTCGGCCGGCCTCGATGCGACGCTCGCCGGGCCTGGCCCGTACACCGTGCTGGTGCCCGACGATGCCGCCTTCGCCAAGCTTCCGGCGGCGACCACCGAAGGCTGGGCCAAGCCCGAATCCCGCGCCCAGCTGACCGGCGTCCTGACCTACCACATCCTGCCCGGGACGGTCCTTGCCGACGACATCGGCAAGGCGATCGACAACGGCAAGGGCAAGACCGTGCTGGCGACCATGGGCGGCGGAACGCTGACCGCGACGCGCGAAGGTGGCAAGATCGTGCTGACCGACTCCGCTGGCGCCAAGGCGACCGTGACCCAGCCCGACGACAAGTTTTCGAACGGCGTGGTTCACCACATCGACACGGTCCTGATGCCGTCCAAGCAGGGCTGACGGGCGCCGCCCTCCTTTCCCTCTGGCACCCGCGTCAACGCTCGCTATAACCGGCGCTTGCCGCCAGGTTGGCGAGCGTTGAACGGGGCAGGGACTGGACAATGAAGGCGACGATTGAACGGGCGACACTCCTCAAGAGCCTGAGCCACGTCCAGTCGGTGGTCGAGCGCCGCAACACCATCCCGATCCTGTCCAACGTGCTGATCGAAGCACGCGACGACGGCTCCTTGCGGGTGATGGCGACCGATCTCGACCTGCAGGTCGATGAAAGCGTCGCCGCCAATGTCGAGCAGGCCGGCGCGACCACGGTTTCGGCCCACACTTTGTTCGACATCGTCCGCAAGCTTCCCGAAGGCAGCCAGGTCGAGCTCGCCGCATCCGAAGGCAAGATGCAGGTCAACGCCGGCCGCTCGCGCTTCAACCTGTCGACCCTGCCGCGCGACGATTTCCCGGTTATTGCCGAAGGCGAGCTGCCGACCCGCTTCGAGCTTCCCGCGGCGACTCTGCGCCAGGTGATCGACAAGACCAAGTTCGCGATTTCGACCGAGGAAACGCGCTACTATCTGATGGGCATCTTCCTCCATGTCGCGGACGACATGCTCAAGGCGGCGGCGACCGACGGCCACCGGCTGGCGCGGGTTACCGTGCCCAAGCCCGACGGCGCCGACGGCATGCCGGACGTGATCATCCCGCGCAAATGCGTCAACGAGCTGCGCAAGCTACTCGACGAGGTCGAAGGCACGGTCGAAGTCTCGCTGTCGCCGACCAAGATCCGCTTCGGCCTCGGCAGTGCGGTGCTGACCAGCAAGCTGATCGACGGCACCTTCCCCGATTACAACCGGGTGATCCCGACTGCCAACGACAAGCTCCTGAAGCTCGACCCGAAAAGCTTCATGCAGGGCGTCGACCGGGTCTCGACCATCGCCTCGGAAAAGACCCGCGCGGTCAAGATGAGCGTCGACCGCGACAAGGTCACGCTGTCGGTGACCAGCCCCGAAAACGGCCTCGCCACCGAGGAACTCCCGGCCGACTATGGCTCGGACG
>JBDSGH010000027.1:0-8396 GCA_039919095.1 Sphingomicrobium sp.
GGCGTCGGCTGCTACCGCGAGGACAGCGCCGGGCTTTATCTCAGAATTGACCACGACCACTTCTACGACTGGATCCAGCGCGCCATGGCGGCCGACCCGTCGGTTAGCGAGATGCGTTAGCGATCGACGTCGCTGCCGCGGTCGACGTCGCTGCCGCGATCTACGTCGCTACCGCGATCGACATCGCTGCCACGGTCCGAATTGCTTCCACGATCGACGTCGCTGCCGCGATCCTCTTCGCTGCTTTCTTCGTCGTTGGGGCCTTGCTGTTGATCATGGATCATTGATGGCACTCCTTGGGATTTGCAGCACAAAGTGTCATGAATCGCGACCATTGGATAGACGGCTCAAACGAAGCCCAAATCCTTGACGAACCGAACGAATCTCCGGTCCTTCGCAATCGGGTCGAGCATGGGATCGGTGGCGATCAGACTTAGGCCCGAGTCGCCGATTTCCCGCGCCCGCTGCAGCCTCGCCATCGCCTCATCCGCTTTGCCCCATTGAGCCATCACTTCGGCCTGCTGATACATTGCCGCATCGCCGACTTCGCCGACGAGTTGCGACAATGCGCGATCCGCCGCGGGCTGGTTGGCGGCGCGATGTTCCAGCACTGCCAGTCCGCGCAGCCGGAACATGGCGGACGGTTCCTTCATATAAGCGGCGCGGGCGTCAGGAAGCCTGCCCAGCATCTTGAGACTGTCCCCGATGGTCGCGTTGGCACCGGACAGTTTCGGGTTGAGTTCGAGTGCGCGCTGGGCCCGAGCGATCGCTTCGGGATAGCGGCGCGATGCATAAGCGATGGCCCCGGCGGCTCGGTACGTGCGAGCGTTCAAAGGGTCCAAAGCAAGCGCTCGGTCGATGGCATCGCGTGCCTCCCGGAAATGGCCTGTCCGGGCTGTGTACACCGCATAAAGCAGGACGATATCGGCATCACCGCGCCCATATTGATACGCCTTGTCGTAACATGGCCTGGCCCCGCGAACATCGAGGAAGCCGGCGAATTTTGCATAGCCAAGCGCCAGCTGACCCTGGGGCTGGGTCGGCGCCAGCTCTATCGCCCGCTGGGCTTCCGCGACCGCCGCCGTATAGAGTGGCTTGAGCTCGCTCGCCTGAGCACTACTCGCGGCGATCGAGCTGAGGACCCGCGACAACGCCGCATGGGCCAAAGCGAAGTTGGGGTCGGCGGCAATCGCAACCTCGAAATTGGCCCGCGCCTCGCGGTCCGAATCCTCTCCCTTGGCCGCATTGTACAGCGCCTTGCCGCGCACATAGGCCTCGTACGCGGCGACGTTGCGGGTCCCGCCGGGCGCCGGCGCATCGGTCGCCATCTGTACCGAAAGGGCATTGGAGACCATGTGCGCGACTTCGCTTTCAAAGGCGAAGATATCGTCCAGAGGCCGGTCGACTCGTTGCGACCACTCGCTGAATCCCGACTTGCCATTGGTCAGATTGATGGCCACCCGGACGATGTTGCCGGCGCGCTGGACCGACCCTTCGAGCAAATAGATTACGCCGAGCTTGCGAGCGATCGATTGGGCGTCCAACGGCTGGTCGCGGACCGTGTTCGACGAGGTGGCCGCAAGCACCATCAGCCGCGCGTTGCGGGACAGCGCCGAACGAACCTCCTCGGTCATGCCGTCGGCGACGAAGGCCTGCCTCGGATCGCCGCCCAAATTCTTGAATGGCAGGACCGCGATGCTTGCCGCTTGCGCTTGGCCGGGGCCCAGCAGTCCCGTCTCCCAAGCAACCAGTGCGCCGCCACCGGCTAGGGCCACGGCGGCGCCCGCGCCAGTAAGCAGTGCTCCCCTTCGGCTGATCAGGCTGGCAGCGGCGGGCGGGACTGGCGGTTCCTGGCCGACCGCGCTCGCGATCGCCCGGCGGATCGCGCCGAGTTCGGGTGCGCCGGCCTTGCCGCGCCAGCCCGACACATCGATCATCTGATATTGGCGAAAGCCGAGCGGCGGTGCGCTGCCGTCGAGCGACAGCGGAACCAGCCGGCGCCGGTCGCGGCCCTGCGCGGCCTCGTCCCGCACCCAGTCCGATTCGACCGAATGCTTCGACCACAGCACGACCACCGCGTCGGCCGCATCGAGCGCATCGCGGATCGACTTGTCGAACTGCGCGCCGCCTTCGATCAGCCCGTCCCACCACACCGTGTAACCGGCCCGGTCGAGCGCCGCGGCGAGGCGCTGCGCCTTGACCCGGTCGTGGTGCGCGTAGCTCAGGAATATGGTCGGCTGAAGGACATCCGTCGGCATGGTCCAACCGCCCCCCACAGGATCGGTATCCCAGGCTCTACCGTGTCCGGCAGACGGTGGGAATAGAGCCGCGCGCGAAGCGAAAACCGCCGTTCGTCGACTGATCGAAAGCCACTTTTGAATTCTCCAACCCATGACTAACGCTGCGCCGACTGCAGGGGGGACTAAATGCTTGAAATCGCCAACTTGTCGCACACCTATGCCAACGGCACCGTGGCGCTCGAAGACGTCAGCCTGTCGATCCCGCGCGGGATGTTCGGTCTGCTCGGTCCCAATGGCGCGGGCAAATCGACTCTGATGCGGACCGTCGCCACCCTGCAGGAACCCACCGCGGGCACGATCAGGTTCGGCGACATCGACGTCCTCGCCGAGCCCGAGCGGCTGCGCCGGACGCTCGGTTACCTGCCGCAGGATTTCGGGGTCTACCCGCGCGTCTCGGCCTATGCGATGCTCGACCAGATGGCCGTGCTCAAGGGCATCACCGGCAAGAGCGAGCGCAAGAGCGTGGTCGAGACCCTGCTCAACCAGACAAATTTGTGGGCGGTGCGGGACAAGGCCATCGCCGGTTTCTCGGGCGGCATGCGCCAGCGTTTCGGAATCGCCCAGGCGCTGATCGGCAACCCCGAATTGATCATCGTCGACGAGCCCACCGCCGGCCTCGACCCCGAAGAGCGCAACCGCTTCTTGAACCTGCTCGCAGGGATCGGCGACAACGTCGTCGTTATCCTCTCGACCCACATCGTCGACGACGTCGCCGACCTGTGCCCGCTGATGGCGGTGCTGGCCAACGGCCGCCTCCAACTCGAGGGCAAGCCGACCGACCTCATCGCCTCGACCCGCGGCAAGGTGTGGAAGAAGGTCATCGATCACGCCGAACTCGAGACCTACCAGGCCAGCCACGAAGTGATCTCGACCCGGATGTTCGCCGGCAACACCATCATCCACGTCCTCTCCGACAGCCGCCCGGACGGTTTCGAACCGGTCGAAGGCGGGCTCGAGGACGTCTATTTCTCGACCCTCTCCACGCTTCGCCGCGCAGCCTGAGCGGGGGCCCGGACATGCTGCTTGGAATCACCGGATTTGAAATCCGCTATCAGCTCAAGAACCCGGTGTTCTGGGTCGCGATCGCGATTTTCTTCCTGCTCGGCTTCGGCCTCACCGCGAGCGAGAACGTCAGCATCGGAACCCCCGGCGCGGTCCACGAAAACGCGCCCTATGCGATCGCCATCGCCACCGCGATCCTCACTCTATTCTATCTGTTCGTCGTCACCGCGTTCGTCGCCAACGCCATCGTCCGCGACGAGACCAGCGGGTTCGCGCCGATCGTACGCGCGACTCCGGTAACCAACAGCCAGATCGTGCTTGGCCGCTTCCTCGGCGGGCTGATCATCGCCTGGCTGGGCTATCTCGCCGTGCCGGTCGGCATGGCTGTGGGGTCGGTGATGCCGTGGGTCGATCCGGAAACCGTCGGCCCGCAGAATCTCGCGTATTATGCTTGGAATTTCGCGATTTTCGCGCTGCCCAACATCCTGATGACTAGCGCCTTGTTGTTCGCGCTCGCGACCGTGTTGCGATCGATGATGGCAGCCTACATCGGCGCTGTGGCGCTGGTCATGGGCTACCTCATCACAACCAACATCGTCGGCCAGAAAATCGAATATCGCGAGACATTCGCGCGCTTCGACCCGCTCGGCAACGGCGCGCTTCGTGAAGCTACTCGCTACTGGACCCAGTCCGACATGAACGGTCGCCTGGTCGATCTGGGCGGGATCTTGTTGTTCAATCGCATTTTCGCGATCGCCCTTGGCCTGCTGTTTCTCGGCTTCACTGTGTGGCGGTTCTCGATGACCGAGCGGGCGCCGTCCAAACGCCGGCTGCGCAAGCTCGCTAAGCGCGCAGCACGCGATACCCGTGTTGCTGCCATCGCACCATCGCTGGATGGTGGCCGAGTGGTCGCCCGGGACAGCCGGCCGTCGCGCTGGGTCCAGTTCATAACCCGTCTGCGAATTGAAGTTCGCCAAGTGCTGACCAGTCCGGGATTAATCATCCTGTCGCTGATCGCGGTCGGCTTTACCGCGGTAACTTTGTGGCTTGGAAGATCAACTTATGGGACGTCGGAGCACCCCACACTGGCCGCCACGATCGACACCGTGCGCGGTGGATTCTCGATCTTCTGGCTACTGGTCGCAGTTTTCTATGGCGGTGAACTGGTGTGGCGCGAACGTGATCGCCGGCTGAACGAGATTCTCGATTCGACCCCGGTCGCGAGCTGGGTGATGACCGTTCCGAAGATTCTGGCGATCTTCGTTGTGCTGCTCGTGGTCAATCTCGCTGGCATGGCCACCGGACTATTCTACGAGTTGGTTGCCGGAGCGCAGCAATTCGGAATCCCGCAATATCTCGGCTGGTTCATCCTTCCGGCGGCGATCGACGGCCTGCTGATCGCGATCCTGGCCGTCGTCGCTCAGGTTATCAGCCCCAACAAATATGTCGGCTGGGGAATCATCTTCGTGTGGTTCGTGGGCGGCATATTCCTGTCCAACATGGGCTATTCCAACCCGCTCTATAATTACGACGCAACGCCGTTGGTGCCGCTGAGTGACTTCGTCGGCGTCGGCAGCTTCTGGAAGGGCGCCGCTACACTGCAATTCTACTGGGCGTGCTGTGCGGTCGTGCTCGCGGTGCTCGCCCATCTGCTGTGGCCGCGCGGCACCGACGTCGGCCTGCGCACGCGGGCCCGGCGAATGCGCCATCATGCCAAGGCCGCCCCGCTGGCGATCGCCGGCGCGGCCGCGCTGGCGATGACCGCGACCGGCGCTTACGCTTATTACAACATCAAGGTCCTCAACCACTACCAGACGTCCGACGAGGCCGAGAAATTCAGCGCCGATTACGAGCGCAAATATCTCAAATACGAGGCGCTTCCGCAGCCGGCGGTGACCAAGGTCGCGCTCGACGTCCAGCTCTACCCGAAGGAGCGGCGGCTGATGGTCACCGGCCGCTACGACCTCAAGAATTTGACTCAGGCCCCGATCCGCGACGTCCATGTCCGCCAAGGGGACCAGGACGCCGAATTCCTCAAGCTGCAACTGTCCGGCGCCGGGCTGGTCTCCAACGACACCAAATTCGCTTATCGAATCTACCGCTTCGACACCCCGCTCGCGCCCGGCGCGACGGCCACCATGACCTTTACCTCGCGCATCTGGCATCGCGGCTTCAAGGCGGCCGCCCCGGCGACCGACGTGATCGAGAACGGGACCTTCGCCAACAACAGCCAGTTCGCCCCCGTGATCGGCATGACTCGCCAGAATCTGCTGAGCGATCGCACCAAGCGCCGCCGCCAGGGCCTGCCGGCCGAATTGCGCCCGGCCAAGCTCGAGGATTTGTCGGCGACCGCGCGCAACTATGTCGGGTCGGACTGGGTGATGTCGGACATTCGCCTGACCACCGACGCCGGCCAGACCCCGGTCGCGCCCGGCGCGCTGGTGTCGGACGAGACCCGCAATGGCCGCCGTAGCGCGCGCTTCGTCAGCACCGCGCCGATCATGAACTTCTTCTCAATCCAGTCGGCCGACTACAAGCTCGCGCAGCGCATGCACAACGGCATCCAGCTGTCGGTCTATTACCATCAGGGGCACGACTGGAACGTGCCGAAGATGCTCAACGCGATGGGCAGCGCGCTCGATTATTACCGCGCCAATTTCGGGCCGTACCAATTCAACTATGCCCGGATCATCGAATTCCCTGGCTATCAGAGCTTCGCCCAGGCGTTCGCCGGGACCATGCCGTATTCCGAAACGATCGGCTTCAACGCCGACACCAGCGATCCGGAAAAAATCGACTTCACGACCTATGTCGTGGCCCACGAAATGGCCCACCAATATTGGGCCCACCAGGTCATCGGCGCCGACATGCAGGGCGGCACGCTGACCAGCGAAACGCTCGCCCAATATTCGGCGCTGATGGTGATGAAGCACCTCTACGGACCCGACAAGATCCGCCGCTTCCTCAAATATGAGCTCGACCAGTATCTCAGCAACCGCAAGGGCGAGGCGGTCGAGGAACTGCCGCTCAACCGGGTCGAGAACCAGGGCTATGTCCATTACCGCAAGGGCGCGGTGGTGATGTACCTGCTGCAGGAGCGCTTGGGCGAAGCGGCGGTCAATCGCGCGCTGGCCCGGTTCGATGCCAGGTTCCGCTTCAAGGGCGCGCCCTATCTCCGCTCGACCGACCTGATCGACGAATTGCGCAAGGAGGCGCGGACGCCCGAGCAGCAGCAACTGATCACCGATTTGTTCGAGCGCATCACGCTCTATGACCTCAAGGTCACCAGCGCCTCGACCCGCAAGGCCGGGGACGGCTGGGTAACCGATCTCGTGGTTTCGGCCGACAAGGTCTACGCCAGCGGCAAGGGCGCGGAAACCAAGGCCAGGCTGGACGAGCCGATCGAGGTCGGGCTGTTCGCGGCGCGGCCCGGGCTCGGCGCCTTCTCGGCCAAGGACGTGATCGTGATGGAGCGCCAGCCGATCCACGGCGGCGCCCAGCGGATCATACTCAAGAGCAAACGCAAGCCGGGTTTTGCCGGGGTTGACCCGTATAATTTCTACGTCGATCGCAACAGCGACGACAATATCCGGACGGTCGACGAAAGCTGAAGCCGACGGTTGCTAGATGCCGCCGTCGACCGCTTCGTGGCCAGCCTCGGCCAGTCCCTGGTGGAGCTGTCGAGCGACGCTTTGGGCAAGCGCGCCATCTTCCGAGCGGATGACGAAATTGGCGCCGTAGCGGTCGTCCTTGAAGAACGGATAGCTGCCGATCGTCACCCCGTCATGCGCCGCCTCGGTCTCGCGCAGCAGGTCGGCGACCTCGCTCTCTGCGGCATAGGCGCCAACCGTGACCGAGACGATCGGCCGCCCGCCCTCGAGCGTTCCGCTCAGCGCCTCGAGCATGCGCGCGGCAATGTGGGGCACGCCGGCCAGGATCAACACATTGCCGATCCGCACGCCGGGCGCTCCGGAATGGGCGTTGGCGATCAGCTCGGCGCCTTGCGGCACCCGCGCCATCCGCAGCCGAGCCTCGTTCGCCTCGAGCCCGCGGGCCGAGTAATAGTCCTCGAGGATCTTCCGCGCCTCGGGGTGGACCACCACCGGCACGCCAAACGCCGCGGCGATCGAATCGACCGTGATGTCGTCGTGGGTCGGGCCGATCCCGCCGGTCGTGAACAGATAATCGTGGCTGACGCGGAGCGCGTTGACCGCTTCGACGATCCTTTGTTCATCGTCGGGCACGACCCTCACCTCGGCCAGCCGGATGCCCTGGTCGTTGAGCCACGCCGCGACCTGCGCGACATTCTTGTCCTGGGTTCGCCCGGACAGGATCTCGTCGCCGATCACGACCAGTGCCGCGGTCCACTGCTTGGGAAGGGATTGCATCGATTCTCCGGTTCGACATCAGCGGGTCGAACTCTTATCTAGGGTTGATGACCGAATATATCACCGTCTCCGACGACGACCGGGTCGAGGCCCGCAACGGCGTCATCAAGCTGCATGGCCCCGACGGCTTTGCCGGCATGCGCGCCGCCGGCCGGCTCGCCGCCGAGATCCTCGACGAAATCGCGCCGTTCGTCGTCCCCGGAGTGACTACCGGCGAGCTCGACCAGCGGGTTTACGATCACATGCTGCGCGCCGGCTCGGTCCCCGCCACGCTCGGCTATCGCGGTTATACCAAGAGCTGCTGCATCTCGATCAACCACGTCGTGTGCCACGGCATCCCGGGCGACAAGGCCTTGAAGGACGGCGACATCGTCAACATCGACGTCACTCCGATCGTCGACGGCTGGCACGGCGACACCAGCCGCATGTACCTCGCCGGCAACGTCCCGATCAAAGCCAGGAAGCTGGTCGACGTCACCTACGAATGCCTGATGCTCGGGCTCGAGCAGGCCAGGCCCGGCAATCGCCTCGGCGACGTCTCCAGCGCCATCCAGCGCCATGCCGAGGCCAACCGCTATTCGGTCGTGCGCGATTTCTGCGGCCACGGTGTCGGCCGGCTGTTCCACGACAGCCCCGAAGTCGTCCACGCCGGCCGCCCCGGCACCGGCGTCGAGCTTCGCCCCGGCATGTTCTTCACGGTCGAACC
>JBDSGH010000028.1:0-9300 GCA_039919095.1 Sphingomicrobium sp.
CCGGCCTTGGCGCACGCGTCATATTCGCTTTTCTTGATCGGCCGCGAAGCGTCGACGATGTCCGGGAAGGTACTCCCGACGCCGGCGCAGAACAGTTTGATGCCGGCCCCGGTGCCGGTCGATTCGACGATCACGCTGGAGCCGGCGGTGGCCCGCTGGAAAGTCTCGGCGACGGCCTTGGTGAACGGATAGACGGTCGACGAACCGACGATCTTGATCTGCTCGCTGGAGCCGCTCGAGCCATTGCCGCCGCACGCGGCCAGCATTGCGCCAACGGCGATGAGTGGGATGAACCGGGTCATGGTCGCTTTCCTTGTCGAACAGGGCCTGGGGAGAGGCCGTCGAGGGTCGCCTTAGCGGCGGCGTCTGACGGGCTCGTGACAGTTTGGTTACAGTTTTGTGACCATCGGCTAGACCGCCGAGGGTAGGTCGATCACGACCTCGGTGCCGTTGCCGGCCGAGCTGCGGATGTCGAGCGTGCCGCGGTGGCGCTCGACGATGTGCTTGACGATCGCCAGCCCGAGCCCGGTGCCGCCCGATTCGCGGCTGCGGGCGGCGTCGACGCGGTAGAAGCGCTCGGTTACCCGACGCAAATGATCGCGCGGGATGCCGGGACCGTTGTCGGCGACCGACAGCCGGACCGAACCGCCGTTGCGGCTGACCGCGACCCGGATGGTGCATTCACCGCGCTCGCAGCCGTAGCGAATGGCGTTGGTCAGCAGGTTGTCGACCAATTGCAATAGCTGGGCGTGGTCGCCGGGAATCGACGGCAGGTCCTGCTCGACCTCAAGCCGGATGGTGCAACGGTCGGAGCCCGCGAGGCGCGCGGCATTGTCGACCGCGCTTGCCGCGACGTCGCCGACCGCGACCCGGCCGGCGGGGGCGACGAAGCGGCCCGCCTCGATCCGCGACAGGCTCATCAGATCCTCGATAATCCGCAGCATCCGCTTGGCCTCTTCGCGGATGATCGACCCGAATTTCGAGCGCAGGCTGGTTTCGAGTTCGGCCTCGTCGGCCAGGGTCTCGGAGTAACCGAGGATGGTCGACAGCGGGGTGCGCAATTCGTGGCTGGCGTTGGCGACGAAATCGACCCGCATTTTCTCGGCTGCGATGGTCGCCGAGCGATCGATCAGCCGGACCAGCAGGGTTCCGTCGCCGATGCGCCGGATCGACAGGTTCCACGGGCGCCCGACCTGGCCGATACCGGTGATGTCGACGTCGCCCGCCTGGCCCGGCAGGATATGCTCGAGCGCCTGCGGGTGGCGGATGGCGAAGCGGATGTCGCGCTGCTCGATGCCGTCGCCGAGCAAGGCCCGCGCCGCGGCGTTGGCAAACAGCACCAGCCCGGACTCGATGACCATCGCCGGCTCGTCGAGCGCGTCGAGGAACGGGCGGAGGTCGGCGGATACCATAACCCTGGTCTTTAGCGGAACGATCACGCCGAGGCATCCAGGCTTCGAGTGAAAAGCCCCCTCGCCTGATTGGCGAGGGGGCGACTGGCCAGTCGGGGAGGGACGGCCAGGCTAGAAATCGAGCTGCGCGCGCATGGCAAAGACGTCGCTGTCGAAGTCGCGGTTGTTGATCGTCTGGGTGGTCGAGCCGAGCGGGAACATGCCGAGCTGGGCCTGGGTCGGATCGAGCGCCGTCGAGAGCGTCGGGCGCGGTCCGCCGGTGACGCTGACGTGGGCGTATTGGGCGATCAGCCGGACATAATCGGTCGGGTTCCAGATCAGGCTCGCCTGATAGGCGATCTGCTTGCCGCCGTTGACGTAGAACGGCGCCGCGACCGAGGTTGAGCTGCCGTCGACCCGGTCGCTGAGGTTGAGATAATCGACCCGGCCGTTGACCTGGAAAGCGCCCCAGCCGCCCTCGTTGAACGGTTTGAGGACCTTGATCCGGCCGAAGCTGCCGCCCTTGTAGGCGCGGGTTTCGCCGGTCAGGAAGAAGCCGACTTCGGCATAGCCGCCCCAGAAACTGGGATTGCCGTTAAGCGCGCTTCCGGTCGGCACGTCGTTGGTTCCAAGATCGGCGTTGATGGCGGCGATCTGGGCCGCGTTGAGGGCGTCGCGAACCCACACTTTTTGCGCTTCGGCGGCGAAGTGGAAACGCTTCATGACGGCGGCAACTTCGACCCCGGCGACATCGTCGCCCTTGGCCGCGAGATTGCCGGTGCTGATGAAGCGCTGGTCGGTCAGCTGGGTGGTCGGCCGGGCCTGGTAATTGCGGCCCATCGCTTCCTGCTTGTTGACCCGGTGCTCGAAATTGGCGCCGAGGTGGAGGCGGGTCGAGCCGAGCGTCGGCGAGAAGACGCCGCGGGCGGAAAAGGCCCAGCCGGTGCGGGTGAAATCGCCGTTGTTCATTTCTTCGCTGAACAGGCCGGCCTGGGCGAGCCACTTGTCCGACACCTTGTCGTTGGCGATCAAGGCGGCGCCGATGCGGCGGTTGTGGCCGAACGCGTCGGTGATCCCGGCACGCTCCATGAACGAGGTGTATTTGGAGCTGGTCATGGTTTCGAGGCTGGCGAACGGATAGAAATAGCCGACCTGGGCAGTGATCGGCGCTTTCTTGAAGTCGTAGGCCAGGAACACGTCCTCGAAATCGATCGCGTTCTGGACGAAGTTGAATTCGGCGCTGTAGCGGAACCCGCCGGGGATGGAGCCTTCGGCGCCGAGCGTCAGGCGGCGCGGACGCGTGTTCCAGCCGAGGTTCTGGTAGTTGAGGCCGCCGAGGATCGTGCCGCGAAGCTCGTTGCCGTTGGGGAAGCCGACATAGCCGGCGTCATATTGCAGCAGGCCCTTGGGCTTGAACGACCAGCCCGCTTCCTTGTCTTCGAGCACCGGTCCGCCCTTCCACGACGGAGTGGCCTTGACCATCTGCGCCTTGACCCCTTCGAGCGCTTCCTGGAGCGCTTCGACCTGCGCCTGGAGCAGTTCGATCTTGGCCTCGGCGTCGTCGACCGCTCCGGCCTGGGCGATGGCCGCGTCGGCGGTCGCATCGGACTGGTCGGGTTCGGTCGGCGCCTGTTCGGCCGCCGCCGGCTCTTGCGCCTGCGCGGGTACCGAAAAACATGCCGCGGAGCCACTCAGGAGCGCCGCGAAAACTTTGCTGCGAGTCATTATAAATCCCTTTCCCCGGCCTCCCCCTGGAGGCCCCTGCGGCCGCCGACAGCGGCGGACGCGTTGATGATCATGGTTGGTGAATGACCGGCCCTATTTGAGGCTGGCGAGATTGAGCGGCGACAGCGACCGCGCCGCCAGCTGGCTGCGCGCGCGCACGGCATTGGGCGCGGCGACCATCCCCGCGCGGAGCAAATAGCCGTTCGGCCCGAATGCGCTTTCCTTGGTGAATTCGGCGACGAATGCGCGCACCGCCGGGATGGCGCCGACGTGCGCGTTCTTGACGTAGACGTAGAGCGGCCGAGCGCCGGGATATTTGAAAGAGCTAATCGACTGGTAGGTCGGGACCACGCCGTTGATCGCGATGCCCTTGAGCTTGTCGGCATTCTCCTCGAGATAGGAGTAGCCGAAGATGCCGATCGTGCCCGGGTTGGCCTCGAGCTTCTGGACGATGAGATTGTCGTTCTCGCCGGTCTCGATGTACGCGCCGTCAGTGCGCACGGCGGTGCAGATCGCCTTGAACCTGGCTTCGTTCGACTTCTTCATCGCCGCCAGCGCGGGAACGGCTTCGCACGGCGGGGTCATGATCAGTTCGCCCAGCGCATCGCGCGTGCCGCTGGTCGAGGGCGGGCCGTAGACCCGGATCGGAAGCGCCGGCAGCTTGCCATTGACGTCTTTCCAGGTGGCCGCCTTGTTGGGCTTGCCGAACGGCGTCTTGGCGATCGCCAGATAGATGTCGCGCTGAGTCAGGCCGGCCAGCGGGTTGCGTTTCGACGTGGCGAAGGCGACCCCGTCGAGCCCGACCTGGATCTCGGTGACCTTGGTGACGCCGTTGGCGGCGCACAATTTGGCTTCGGACGCCTTCATCCGGCGCGAGGCGTTCTCGATGTCGGGAAAGCGCTCGCCGACCCCGGCGCAGAACAGCTTCATGCCGGCCCCGGTGCCGGTCGATTCGATGATCGGCGTGCCGAGCCGCGGATTGGCCCGGGCGACGCGCTCGGCGACCGCCTTGGCGAACGGATAGACGGTCGACGATCCGACCGCGCGCATCTGGGTGCGGGCGGCGGCGGCGCTCGGTATGGTCACCGCCGCCAGCAAGGTCGCGGCGCAGGTCAATTTGGAATGCTTCATGTGGTTCCCCCTCGGGCGGCCAATTGCCGTCCCACGACTCGGGAATTAGGCGACCAAAGCTACGGGCGAATGACACGCCGGTGACAGGCGTGTGACAGCGCCGGTCATGCCACCAAGGCGCGTTCGAGCCGGTTGAAGGCGGCGGGGCAGGGGCTTACAGCGGCTCGCCGGGCGCGGCACCCGCAGCGCCCCGAGGCGACGGCGGTGTGAGGCGATGACGATCGACACGACTGCATTGTTGCTGGCGCGTGCCCAGTTCGCCTTCACGATCAGTTTCCATTTCATTTTCCCGGCCTTTTCGATCGGCCTTGCGAGTTTCCTGGCGGTACTCGAGGCGCGTTGGCTGATGACCGGCAAGGCGCTCTATCTCGACCTGTTCCGCTACTGGCTCAAGATCTTCGCCATCGTGTTCGCGATGGGCGTCGTCAGCGGCATCGTCATGTCCTACCAATTTGGCACCAACTGGTCGGTCTTTTCCGACCGCACCGGGGCGGTGATCGGGCCGCTCATGGCCTATGAAGTGCTGACCGCCTTCTTCCTCGAGGCCGGCTTCCTCGGAGTCATGCTGTTTGGCATGAGAAAGGTCGGCAAGGGCTTGCATTTCTTCGCCACGCTGGCGGTCGCGGTCGGGACTGGCATTTCGGCCTTCTGGATCCTCAGCGCCAACAGCTGGATGCACACCCCGACCGGGTTCGTCATGTCGCCCGACGGCCGCTTCCTGCCCGGACCGAGCTGGCCGGCGATCATCTTCAACCCGAGCTTCCCCTATCGCCTGGTCCACACCGTCATCGCGGCCTATTTGACGACCGCGTTCGTGGTCGGCGGGGTCGGCGCGCGGCACCTGCTGCGCGACCCGGCCAACGCCCATGCGCGCAAGATGTTTTCGATGGCGATGTGGATGGCGGCGCTGGTCGTGCCGGTGCAGATTGTGGCCGGCGACCAGCAGGGGCTCAACACGCACAAATACCAGCCGGCCAAGGTCATGGCGATGGAAGGCCATTTCCAAAGCTATCCGGCCGGTGCGCCGCTCTACCTGTTCGGGATCCCCGACGATCGCCGGCAGCGGCTGGATTATCCGGTCGCGTTGCCGAGGCTGTCGAGCCTGCTGCTCGAACATGACATCAACGCGCCGCTGGCCGGGCTCGACACGATTCCGGCAGCCAACCGGCCGCCGGTCGAGATCGTCTTCTGGTCGTTCCGGATCATGGTCGGGATCGGCCTGCTGATGCTCGGCCTTGGCTTGTGGAGCCTGGTCGCGCGGCTGCGCGGCAAGCTTTACGACTGGCCGCTGCTGCACCGCGCGGCGGTGGTCATGGCGCCGGCTGGATTTGTTGCGGTGATCGCCGGCTGGGTCACCACCGAGGTCGGCCGCCAGCCATTCACGGTCTACGGCCTGCTGCGCACCGCCGACAGCGTCAGCCCGCTCGCGGCGCCGGCGGTCGGCGCGTCGCTGTTGGCGTTCGTAATGGTCTATTCGGCGGTGTTCGGGATCGGCGTCTGGTACATCCTCAAATTGATGCGTGATCCGCCGCACGCGCACGAGCCGGGCCTGGAGCAGGACGAGCGCTCGCCGATCCGCAGCGCCGGGATCACGCCCGGGCCAAGCCAGCGGCCGCACGGCCATCATCCGCCGGGCGAGCGGCGATGAATGTCTCGCTCGATCTCGTGACGGCGTGGGCGCTGATCAGCGCTTTCGCGGTGTTCATGTACGTCGTCATGGACGGCTTCGACCTTGGCATCGGCATCCTCTTTCCGGTGTTCGCGCCGGGCGAGGAGCGCGACCAGGCGATCAACGCCATCGCCCCGGTGTGGGACGGCAACGAGACCTGGCTGGTGCTTGGTGGAACGGTGTTGTTCGCAGCCTTCCCGCTGGCTTATGCGATCATCCTGCCGGCGACCTATCCGCTGATCATCGCGATGCTGCTCGGGCTGGTGTTCCGCGGCGTCGCGCTCGAATATCGCTGGCGCGATCCGCGCCACCGCGGCTTCTGGGACATCGCCTTCACCACCGGCTCGTCAACCGCGGCGATGGCCCAGGGGATGATCCTCGGCGCGCTGCTGCAAGGAATCACGGTCACCGGCCGCGCATATGACGGCGGCTGGCTCGACTGGCTGTCGCCTTACTCGCTGCTGACCGGGCTCGGGGTGATGGCCGGCTATGCGCTGCTCGGCGCGACTTATCTGGCGATGAAGGTCGAAGGCCGCGCCGAGGACCATGCGTTCCGGCTGGCGCGGCGGGCGGGGTGGGCGACGCTGGTGCTGATGGTCGCGGTCAGCTTGGCGACCCCGTTGCTCGATGCGCAATATTGGCGGCGCTGGTTCGAGATGCCCAACATCCTGTTCGCCGCCAACGTCCCGCTGGTCACCGCGATCCTGTTCTACGCGCTCGACCGCAGCATCCGCGCGCGCCGCCGCTACCGGCCGTTCCTGCTGTCGCTGGCGATCTTCCTGGTCGGGATGATCGGGCTCGGGATCAGTCTGTGGCCGCATATCCTGCCCGGGATCACGATCTGGGACGCCGCCGCGCCCGAGCGCAGCCAGCGCTTCCTGCTGGCCGGGGCGGCGGTGATCATCCCGATCATCCTGGCCTACACCGGCTGGTCCTATTGGGTGTTCAGGGGCAAGGTCGGCACCGAGGGCTATCATTGATGGCGCGGCTGCGCCTGCTCGAGCCGCGGCTCGACCCGCCCGACCGTGACCGGCCGATCGCGCTGCGCCTCGGCTGGATGATGCTGATCTGGTTGCTGTCGGTCGCCGCGCTGGGCATGGTCGCGCTGATCCTCAAATATTGGATCGCATAGCAGCCGAAGCGCCGCCGCCCGGCGCCGGCTTTTCAAGTCCATAATGAACCAGTTGCTAGGAGCTTGTTATGGGGTCGCCGCCCAACAATCGAAGCGATTGGAGGATCACATGGCGCTAATCATCATTGCCGACGACGATGAACTGGTCGTGGGCATCGTCCGCTCCATACTTGAATCGCGCGGCCACATCGTCGGCGAGCTCAGTGACGGCAAGTCCGTCAAACAGGTGGTCGAGCTCAAGCAGCCCGATGTCGTCATCCTCGATTGCGCGATGGAGGAGGTGTCGGGGATCGTCGCGCTCAAACAGATTCGCGCGTCGAAGAAGGTCTACAAGACGCCGGTGATGATGCTCACCGCGCGGCGCGGAACCGCCGACGAGCGGATCGCCTGGGATGCCGGCGCCGACGATTATCTGCGCAAGCCGTTCGACCCCGACGATCTGGTTGCCCGGGTCGAGGCGCTGGTCGACCGGGACGGGATGGGGCTGGGGGCGTCGATCGCGTCGATGCGGCCGAGCGGCATTTCCGCAATCATTTCGCGCGCTCCCAAGGTCGACCCCTCGCTCTTCGACGTCTAGCGGCCGGCGATCGCCGGGCGGGCACTCGCGCGCGCACTCGCCTCTGACTTCAACTGGAAAAACTTGCCGGGGGAGGCCGGGCAGGGCGCTTGCGCCAATCCGCTTTGACCGACGGCGGCTGTAGCCGTCGGCGGTCTTGCGATGCCGGGCGCAGCCAATGGCTGACCGCCTGTTCGGGCAAGTTTGAGGGTCTGTGACGCGCTAAGCGCCGGGCGAACTTACAGGCACGCTTCCAGATAAGGCTGGTCGAAGCCGAACTGCTTGGCTTTCTCGAGCGTGTAGGGGCGCAGGCCCATCGAGCGGTACTCACCCATGATCTTGCCGTCGGCGCTCTCGTCGAGATACTCGAACTTGAACAGCTCCTGGGTGACGATGACCTCGCCCTCCATCCCGATCACCTCGGTGATGTTGGTGGTGCGGCGCGAACCGTCGCGGAGGCGCTTGACCTGAACGATGAGGTCGACCGAATCCGCGATCTGGCGGCTGATCGCCTCCTTCGGGATCTTGATGTCGCCCATCATCACCATGTTCTCCATACGCGCCAGGCATTCGCGCGGGCTGTTGGAGTGGAGCGTGGCCATCGAACCGTCGTGGCCGGTGTTCATCGCGGCCAGCAGATCGAAACACTCCTGACCACGAATTTCGCCCAGGATGATGCGATCGGGACGCATGCGCAGGGCGTTGATGACGAGGTCGCGGATGGTGATCGCGCCCTGGCCCTCGAGGTTGGGCGGGCGGGTTTCGAGCGGCAGCCAGTGCGGCTGCTGCAGGCGAAGCTCGGCCGCGTCCTCGATCGTGATGACGCGCTCGCCCGGATCGATCATCTTCGACATGGCGTTGAGCATGGTGGTCTTGCCCGAGCCGGTACCGCCCGAGATGACCACGTTCATGCGGCTGGCGCCGGCGATCTTGAGCAAGGTCGCCATCTTATCGGACATCGAGCCGAAACCGCACATCATGTCGAGCGTGATCGGCTTTTCGGAGAATTTACGAATCGAGATGGCGGTGCCGCGCAGCGACAGCGGCGGAATGATGACGTTGACCCGGCTGCCGTCCTGGAGGCGGGCGTCGGCCAGCGGGGTGGTCTGGTCGACGCGGCGGCCGACCTTGTTGACGATCCGCTGGGCGATCTGGAACAGATGCTCCTCGTCGCGGAACTGGATCTGGGCGAGCTCGAGCTTGCCCTTGCGCTCGACGAAGCACTGGTCGGGACCGTTGACCATGATGTCGCTGATCGCCGGGTCGGCGAGCAATTCTTCCAACGGGCCGAGGCCGAGCAGCTCGTCGACCAGCACCTTTTCGAGCGCGAACTGCTCGCGGCGGTTGAGGTTGATCTTGAGCTCGGTCAGCACCTCGCCGATGATCGGGCGGAATTCCTCGGCAAGTTCATCCTTGCTGAGCGTCGCTGCAGCTTCGGGGTCGACCCGCTCGAGCAGGCGCGGAAGCACCTGTTCCTTGATACGGTGAACCGCCGCTTCAAAGCCTTCGCCCTTGCTGCTGGCGGCGTCGCCGCTGGCGTTCTGGCGGCTATTGAGGCGATCCATGGCGCCGCCGGTGGCCGGATTATTGTCGTCGACCGGCAAGCCTTCGGCGGTAGGGTCAAGCTCGTCCAGCGGCGGGAATTGCTCTCCGCCGGCTGGTGCGGACGAAGCCTTGCCGCCATTCGATTTCATCG
>JBDSGH010000029.1:0-11515 GCA_039919095.1 Sphingomicrobium sp.
CCGGAGGACGTCAAGCAGGCCACCCGCGACCTCTTGGCCAAGAAATTCGACTATGTGCAGGGCAAGCTCGGCGACGGTCCGTACCTCATGGGCGAACAGTTCACTTTGCCCGACGCGTATTTGTTCGTGATCCTCAACTGGACCGGGATGCACAGCATCGACCTTGGCCGCTGGTCCGGCCTGACAGCGTTCGTCCACAGCGTTCGCCAGCGTCCGGCGGTGCAGCTGGTGCTGCGCGCCGAGGGGCTGGTCGAGGAGCCGGTCGCGGGCTAGAGGCACCGGCCGATGCATCAGTTCGAGCTCACCGACGACCAGCGCCAGATCCAGGAAATGGCGGCGAAGTTCACCGCCGACGCGATCACTCCGTTCGCGGCCGAGTGGGACGAGCAATATATCTTCCCGCGCGACACCATCCGCGAGGCGGCCGGGCTTGGCTTCGGCGCGATCTACGTCTCGGAGGAGAGCGGCGGGATCGGCCTCGGGCGGCTCGAGGCGGCGCTGGTCATGGAAGCGATGGCCTATGGCTGTCCGTCGACCAGCGCGTTCATCTCGATCCACAACATGGCAGCCTGGATGATCGACCGCTACGGCTCGGCCGAGGTTAAGCAGCAGTATCTGCCGTCGATGATCACCATGGAGCGGATCGGCAGTTATTGCCTGACCGAACCGTCGTCGGGCTCGGACGCCGCCGCGCTCAAGACCAAGGCGGTCAAGGACGGCGACCATTATGTCGTGTCCGGCTCCAAGGCGTTCATCTCCGGCGCGGGCGAAAATGACGTCTATGTGACCATGGTCCGGACCGGCGAAGACGGGCCCAAGGGCATCTCGTGCCTGGTGATCGACAAGGACATGGCCGGGGTCAGCTTCGGCGCGCAGGAAAAGAAGCTCGGCTGGCACAGCCAACCGACTGCGCAGGTCAATTTCGACGAGGTCCGGGTGCCCGTCGCCAACCGCGTCGGCGGCGAGGGCGAAGGCTTCCGCATCGCCATGGCGGGCCTGGACGGCGGCCGCATCAACATCGGCGCCTGCTCGTTGGGCGGCGCGCAGCGCAGCCTCGACGAAGCGATCGGCTACACCAAGGAGCGCAAGCAGTTCGGCAATTCCATCGCCGATTTCCAGGCGACCCAGTTCACGCTCGCCGACATGGAAACCGAGCTCCAGGCAGCGCGCATGCTGCTTTACGTTGCGGCGGCCAAAGTCACCGCAAACGCGCCCGACAAGACCAAGTTCGCGGCGATGGCCAAGCGCCTTGCGACCGATACCGGCTCGGCGGTGGTCGACCGCTCGCTCCAGCTCCACGGCGGCTACGGTTATCTCAGGGATTATCCGGTCGAGCGCCTGTGGCGCGACCTTCGGGTCCACTCGATCCTCGAAGGCACCAACCAGATCATGCGCGTGATTATCAGCCGCGACCTGCTGCGCCAGTAGCATGACCGACAGCAAGACCAAGCGGCCGACCCTGCCGTTCGACCCGTTCGCGATGGCGCGCAGCGCCGGCGACCTCGCCTGGGGTCTTGCCGCCAAGCCGGCCGAACTGCTCGAAGTACAGCTCGCCGCGACCCGCCAGTGGGGCGATTTCTGGGCCAATGCGCTGGCCCCGGCGCCGGCCGACCCGCCGCGCGATCGCCGGTTTGCGGCGCCGGAGTGGAACGCCGACCCTTATTACCGCGCGATCCGCGATTCCTACCTGCTCGCCTCGGACCAATTGCGCGATCTGGTTGCGCGCGGCGGCGGCGGCGGTCAGTCCAAAGCGACCACCAGCTTCCTCCTCGACCAATATCTCAACGCGGTATCACCGACCAATTTCGCGCTGACCAACCCGGCGGTGGTTCAGCGCATCCACGAAACCGGCGGCAGCAACCTCGTCGAGGGTTTTTCCAACCTGCTCGAGGACCTTTCCTCGGGCAAAGGCATCGTTCGCCGCCGGGCGGACCCGACCGCGTTCGTCAAGGGCGAGACGATCGCTGCAACGCCGGGCGAAGTGGTGTTCGAGAACGAGCTGTTCCAGCTCATCCAATACACCCCGAGCACCGCCAAGGTGGCGGCCGAGCCGCTGCTCTACGTGCCGCCGCTGGTCAACCGCTATTACATGATCGACCTTCGCCCTCGCTCGAGCCTGGTCAAATGGTTGGTCGACGAAGGCCGCACGGTGTTCGTCATCTCATGGGTCAACCCGAGCGAAGCGCAGCGCGACAAGGACGTCGCTGCTTACGTCACACAAGGCATCGTCACCGCCATCGAGCAGGTCGCCAGGCGCACCAAACAGGCGCCCGACCTGTTCTCCTTCTGCCTTGGCGGGACGCTCGCGGCGATCGCGCTCGCCTGGCTCGCCGCAGAGGGCCGCGCGGAAGAGGTCAACTCGGCCACGCTGATCGGGTCGATGGTTGATTTCGCCGACATGCGCGACTGGTCGGCGTTCGTCCACGAAGGCCATCTGGGCGCGCTCGAGGACCATCTCGAAGCGCAGGGCTTCATCGACAGCGTCGAATTGCAGCGGCTGTTCGCGGCGATGCGCGCAAATGATTTGATCTGGTCGTCGGTGGTCCAGCATTACCTGCTCGCTCAACCGGCGCCGCCATCCGATCTATTGACCTGGTTCGAGGACGGCGCGCGCATTCCCGCCGCCTTCCTGAAGTCGTACAACCGCGACTTGCTGCTCAACAATAGTTTGAAGGAGCCGGCCGGGTTCAAGGTCGGCAAGGTCGCCATCGATCTCGCCGCGATCACTTCGCCGATGCTGGTGATCGCTTTGAAGGACGACCATGTTTCGGCGTGGAGCGCGGTCTACGACGGCGCGCGGCTGCTCGATGCCGATTTCGTGCTCGGCGGGTCGGGCCACAATGCCGGGGTGATCAACCCGCCGGCGGCCAACAAGCATGGCTATTGGACCAGCGACGCCCGCCCCGAAGCGGCCGAGGATTGGCTTGCCGGCGCGACCAGGCATGACGGCAGTTGGTGGCCGCACTGGATCGGGTGGCTCAGCCGCCACGGCAGCGGCAAGCAGGTCGCTGCGCGTTCGATCACTGACGGGATCGAACCGGCGCCGGGCCGCTACGCGATGATGCCGTGATGGATGCCATGACCACGCAGCGCGACGTGCTGGCAATCAAGGAAGGCGCCGCCGGCCGCCTGCGCCTCAACCGGCCGCAAGCGCTCCACAGCCTCACCCGCCAGATGGCGCGCGACATGGCCGACGCGCTGATCGCGTGGCGCAACGACCCCGACGTGCGGATCATCCTGATCGATCATGCCGAAGGCCGCGGCTTCTGCGCCGGCGGCGACGTGGTCGGCATCTCGCGCGCGGTCGAACAGGACGACGCCCCGGCGCGCGCCTTCTTTTTTGACGAATATCGCCTCAATCACCTCGAATATACCTACCCCAAACCGGGAGTGGCGTTCATGGACGGCGTGACGATGGGCGGCGGCGTCGGCATCTCTTGCCCGTGCCGCTACCGCATCGCCACCGAGCGCACTCTGTTCGCAATGCCCGAGACGACCATCGGCCTGTTCCCCGATGTCGGCGGCGGTCGCTATCTGTCGCGGCTGCGCGGCCGCCTTGCCCAGTTCCTCGCTCTGACGGGCCACCGCTTGAGCGGCGCCGAATGCCTCGCGCTTCGGCTCGCCACCCATTTCATCCCGTCCGACCGGCTCGACGACGCCAAACAGCGCATCATCGACCAGCCGTTCCGCACCCAGGCGGTGCTCGACGAACTGTCCGAAACCCAGGTGCTCGACGCGCCGATCATGGGCCGGCTCGAGACCATCAACCGCTGTTTCGCCTCCGACCGGCTGGAAGAGATCCTCGCCGCGCTCGACGCCGAGCCGGACGATCCGTGGTGCGCCGACCAAGCCGCGATCATTCGCTCCAAGTCGCCAATGTCGTGCAAGGTCAGCCTCAAGCTGTTGGTCGAAAGCCAGTACCAGCTCCATTTCCTCGACGAGATGCGGCTCGAATATGCGATCATGGTTCGCTTGATCCGCCATCCCGATTTCCGCGAAGGCGTTCGCGCGCGGCTGATCGACAAGGACAATATGCCCGTCTGGCGACCGGCTGACCCGGCCGCGATCAGTGACGCTGACGTCGATCGGTTCTTCGAGCCGCTGCCGCTCGACGAACAATGGCAGCCACTCGAGGTTTGAGGATGCACGCATGAGCTACGAGACGATCCTGGTCGAACAGAAGGGCGCGGTGACGCTGGTCACGCTCAACCGCCCGCAGGCCTTGAACGCGCTCAACAGCCAAGTGCTGGCGGACCTCATCGCCGCGTTCGCGGCTTACGACGCCGACGACAGCCAGCGCTGCCTGGTCCTGACCGGCTCCGAAAAAGCCTTCGCCGCCGGCGCCGACATCAAGGAAATGCAGTCGCAGGGCTTTGCCGACATGTATTCGGCCAATTTCTTCGCCGGGTGGGAACGGGTCACCGCGACCCGAAAGCCGTGGCTCGCCGCGGTCGCCGGCTTCGCATTGGGCGGCGGCTGCGAAGTGGCAATGATGGCCGACTTCATCATCGCCGCCGACAGCGCCAAATTCGGTCAGCCCGAAATCAAGCTTGGCGTCACCCCGGGCATGGGCGGGTCGCAGCGACTGACCCGGGCGGTCGGCAAGGCCAAGGCGATGGAGATGTGCCTGACCGGCCGGATGATGGGCGCAGACGAGGCCGAACGCTCGGGGCTGGTGGCCAAGGTCGTCCCGGCCGCGGACCTTATTGCCGAAGCGCTCAAGACCGCCGAAGCGATCGCCGGCATGGCCCCGCTCGCCGCCATCGCCACCAAGGAAATGGTCAACGCTGCATTCGAGATGGGCCTCGCGCAAGGCATCAACTTCGAACGCCGCCTGTTCCACGGCCTGTTCGGCACCGACGACCAGAAAGAAGGCATGGCCGCCTTCGTCGAAAAGCGCCCGGGCAATTGGACCGGCCGCTAGGAGGACCACGCATGGCCAAAATCGCATTCATCGGGCTTGGCCACATGGGCGGCGGAATGGCCCCCAACCTCGCCAAGGCCGGCCATCAAGTCCACGCCTTCGATCTGAGCGACAAGGCCCTCAAGCGCGCGGTCGAACGCGGCTGCACCGCCGCCGGTTCGGGCGCCGAAGCGTGCAAGGGCGCTGACGCCATCATCACCATGCTGCCGGCCGGCGAGCATGTCGCCGCGGTTTACCGTGCCGCCATTTTCCCGGCCGCGCCCAAGACCGCGATTCTGATCGATTGCTCGACCATCGACATCGCCACCGCCAAGGCGGTCGAGGCCGATGCGACGGCGGCCGGCTTCACGATGGTCGACGCCCCCGTCTCCGGCGGCATCGCCGCGGCCGAGGGCGGCACTTTAACCTTCATGGTCGGCGGCTCCGACGATGGTTTCGAGCGCGCCCGTCCGTATCTCGAAGCGATGGGCAAGGCGGTGATCCACGCCGGCGCCAGCGGCTCGGGCCAGGCGGCCAAGATCTGCAACAACATGCTGCTCGGCGCGACCATGGCGGCGACCTGCGAGGCGTTCGTCCTCGCCGGCAAGCTCGGGCTCGACCTGCAGACCTTTTACGACATCTCGTCCAAGGCGTCGGGCCAGAGCTGGTCGATGACGTCCTATTGCCCGGTCCCCGGAGTCGGCCCCGACACTCCGGCCGATCGCGGCTATGAAGGCGGGTTCGCGACCGCGCTGATGCTCAAGGATCTCAAGCTGGCGATGGCCGCGGCGCAGGAAGCCGGCGCCTACACCCCGATGGGCGGTGAAGCCGAGGAACTCTATCAGCGCTTCGTCGATTTGGGCGGAGGGACCAAGGACTTCTCCGGCATCATCCAGATGATCGATGACAGCTGGAAATCGCCCGAACCGGATCAAGCCTGAGGAGCATGTATGCGTAACACCCTGCTCGCCACCACCGTGGCGATCGTGTTACTGGCGGGCTGCGGAAAATCGGCCGACAACCGGGCGACCAATGCCAGCGCGGCCAAAAGCGGTCCGGTTCTCCCCGTAACCGACGGCAATGCGGCGATGGCCGACATGCACAATTCGCCCGAAATGCAGGCCATGATGCAATCCATGCAGGGCGCGCCGATGGCGACTGATGCGGCCCACCAGCGGATGCACGAGCGCCACGAAGGAATGGAGCAGATCGGCAAGTCGTTCAAGATTGCCGGCCGCACGCTCAAGTCCGCTTCGCCCGACCTGGCAGTCGTGCGCTCGTCGGCCGCGACCATTGCCGGGCTCGCCGGCAAGACCCCGACCTGGTTCCCGGCCGGGACCGGGCCCGATCTCGGAAAGACGGGCGCCAAGCCGGAGATATGGCAGAAGCCGGCCGATTTCGTCGCCAAGGATCAGGCGCTGCGGCAGGCTTCGGCGGCGTTCGACGCCGCCGCCAAGGCGGGCGACATGACCGTCATCCAGGCCCGCTTCGGCGAACTCGGCAAGACCTGCAAGGCGTGCCACGACAGCTACCGCAGCGAGATGCATCATTAGCAGCGCTGACCGGCAGCCGGTGTGGGACTTGCCGATCCGGCTGTTCCACTGGTCGCTTGCCGGTTTGATTGGGTTCAGCTGGTGGTCGGCCAAGAACGACCATGTCGACTGGCACATCTGGTCCGGGATCTCGATCCTGACCCTGCTCCTGTTCCGCTTGCTGTGGGGCCTGTTCGGAAGCTCGACCGCGCGCTTCGCCAATTTCGTGCGGGGTCCGCGCACGCTCCTCGCCTACCTTCGCGACAATGGCAGCTGGCGGGTCGCCGGGCACACCCCGCTGGGCGCGTTGAGCGTGGTCGCAATGCTCGGCGCGATCGCGGTCCAGGTCAGCCTCGGCCTGATCTCGGTCGACGAAGACGGCCTCAACCAGGGCCCGCTGGCCAATCTCGTGACGCTCGATACGTCGGAGATCGCGCGCGACCTCCACGAGGCGTTCTTCAACGTCGTGCTGGCCCTCATCGGGATGCACATCGCGGCCATCCTCTACTATCGCCTGGTGAAGGGGGAAAAACTCACCGGGGCGATGCTCAGTGGCCGTTCGGCTCTCGAGCCGGGAATAACGCCGATGCAGCCGGGCCGCTGGTGGGCTGCCTTTCTGTGCCTGGCGGCCGCGCTCGCCATCGCCCGCTGGGTCGTCGCCGGGGCGCCGCTCTGACTTCGCCGTCCCTTGCAGCGGCGGGCCGAAGGGGCCACATCGCCCAAATGCTGATCCACACCGAACGGACGCCCAATCCGGCGACGCGCAAATTCCTCCCCGGCCAGCCCGTGATGGAGTCCGGCAGCCGTGATTTTCCCGACCGCGAGTCGGCCGAAGCCTCGCCGCTCGCCGCCGAGCTGTTCGCGACCGGCGAAGTCGAAGGCGTGTTCTACGGCAGCGACTTCATCTCGGTCACCGCCGCGCCCGGGGCGTCGTGGGATGCGCTCGAGCCGCAGGTGGTCGGTATGCTGCTCGACCATTTCGTCAGCGCCGCGCCATTGTTCGAAGCCAGCTCGGCCTCCGCAATCCACGTCGCCGACGCCCCGGCGATCGAGGAAGACCCGGCCGACGCCGACATCATCGACCAGATCAAGGAATTGATCGAAACCCGGGTCCGCCCAGCGGTTGCCCAGGACGGCGGCGACATCGTCTACCGCGGCTATTCCAAAGGCACGCTCTATCTCGCCATGCAGGGCGCCTGTCAGGGCTGCCCGTCGTCGGCGATCACGCTCAAGCGCGGCATCGAAGGCTTGATCCGCCACTATGTGCCCGAGGTCGAGACGGTCGAGGCGATCTAACTTATCCACAATTCGCTTGCTCGTGGGTTGCGCCTGTGGCCCAATCGCACGGGTTAACGGAAGCATGCGATGATCCTTGCGATCGACACATCGACCGCCGCCTGCAGCGCGGCCCTGTTCGACGGCGCGGGCAACTGCGTCGGCCAGCGCGACGAGCTGATCGGCCGTGGCCACGCCGAGCGGCTGGTGCCGATGATCGCCGAATTGCTCGAAGGGCGCAGCGCTGACCGCATCCTGGTCGGGGTCGGGCCCGGCAGCTTCACCGGCATCCGCGTCGGAATTGCCGCCGCGCAGGGCCTCGCCATCGGCTGGGACGCCGAGCTTTCCGGAATGTCGTCGCTGGCGCTGCTTTCTGCCGGGTCCACCGGCGCAGATCCGGTCGCCGCGGCCATGCCCGGCGGGCACGGCGAGCTGTTCGTCCAGCAGTTCAACCAGTCGCCGCTAGCGCCATCGACCGCGCTGATCAGCCTTTCACCCGACAAGGCGGCGGCCCTGGTCTCGGCTGAAACAGTTGTCGGACCGGGTGCCGACGAGTTGGTTCAGGCCCGCGGCTGGGGCACGGCGGTCGCATCCTGGCCGCGCGCCGCCGATGCCCTGGTACTGCCCGAGGCGTTGCGCAGCCTGCCCCCGCGGCCGATTTATGCACGGGCACCCGACGCCCGGCCTCGCCCGTCTCTCGCAACCGCTACCGCCAGCCAGGCCGCCTGATGAGCAGCCTCCCTTCCGCGCAGGCAATCCGGCTTGTGCGGGGGGATTCGGGCCATCTCGCCAGCGTCATGTCGATCATGACCACCGCGTTCGATCCGCGCTTCGGTGAGGCGTGGACCCGGTCGCAATGCGCCGGCATCCTGCCGATGACCGGCGTGTCGCTGATGCTCGCCTTTGACGAATACGAGCAGCCCGCCGGCTTTTCCCTGTTTCGAACGATCGCCGGCGAAGCCGAGCTGCTCTTGCTCGCGGTGGCTCCAGATCATCAACGGCGCGGCGTCGGCCGGGTGCTGCTCGACCATTTCGTCGGCCGCGCCCAAGCCGCCGGAGCAAGCCGCATCCACCTTGAAGTCCGCGATGGCAATCCGGCGGTCGCAATGTATCGCCTGGCCGGGTTCAGCCCGGCCGGTCGCCGTCCCAACTATTATCGCGGCACAGACGGCCGCCAATTCGACGCCCTGACATTCGCTCGCGACTTGTAAAAACCACCCCGCGACAATCGTCTGATTCTATTGCGCGAAGAACAGCGGCCATCTATTGCAGTCGAGCCTGAGGTGCGAGACTGCTCGGCGCTAGGCTTAACTTGGGACATCACAGATGCTTGATAATGAAGGTGCTGAAGACACCCTGCTCGCTCTGACTGCGGACATTGTTGCCGCGCACGTCAGCAATAATAGCGTTGCGGTCAATGACTTGCCCAACCTCATCCAGAATGTTCATGCTGCCTTGAGCACCATTTCCGACAACCGTTCGGCGCCGGAGGCCAAGCTTGAACCGAAGGTGCCGATTCGCTCTTCGGTCAAACCCGACTATATCGTCTGTCTCGAAGACGGTAAGCGGTTGAAAATGCTCAAGCGGCACTTGATGACCCATTATCAAATGACGCCTGACCAGTACCGCCAGAAGTGGGGCCTCAACGCCGACTATCCGATGGTTGCGCCCAACTATGCCGAGCAGCGCCGCGCGCTCGCCAAGTCTATCGGTCTTGGCACCAAGCGCCGCAAAACCCGCGCCGCGCGGTAGCCAACATTGCGAGCGCAGCGCGGCAAGCCAGTTTCTTGGTTTGGCTGGATTGCCGCGTCGCTTCGCTCCCCGCAAAGACGTGCTTCCCTTTGACCCGCCGCCCGCGCGTGCCTAACTAGGGCGCATGCAGCGTACCATCGACATCGAAGCCCTCTGTGCCGACAAGGGGCTGCGGATTACCGAGCAGCGGCGCACCATCGCCCGCATCCTGTCCGAGGCGGAGGACCACCCCGACGTCGAGACACTCCACGAGCGCGCGGCAGCGGTCGATCCCAAAATCTCGATCGCCACGGTCTACCGCACAGTCCGCCTGTTCGAGGAGGCCGGGATCCTCGAGCGCCACGAGTTCGGCGACGGTCGCTCGCGCTACGAGGCCGCGTCGGACGCCCACCACGACCATCTGATCGACGTCGAGACCGGCAAGGTGATCGAGTTCGTCGACGAGGATCTCGAGGACCTCCAGAAACGGATCGCCGAAAAGCTCGGCTTCCGCCTCGTCGACCATCGCATGGAGTTGTACGGCGTCGCACTCACCCGCGGCCGCTGACGGCCGGCCTTCGCTGCCGTTGCTGGGCCTGCGCGCCGCCGGCCTGATCGCGCTGTTCCTCGTCTGCTTGGCGCCGCATCTACTGTCGCGCTGGATCCTCGGACAGTCGCGCTGGCCGCGGCGCTTCCTCGCCGCCGCCGCGTGGATCGTTGGCGTTCGACGGCAGATGTCCGGCGATCCGCTGCGTCCGCACAGCTTGCTGCTGGTCAATCATGTGTCGTGGCTCGACATCCTGATCCTCGGCGGCGCGACCGGCTGCGCATTTGTTTCGAAAGACTCGCTCGGTCATCCCCTGGTCCATTGGCTCGCCGACCAGAACGACACGCTCTACATCCACCGCGGGCGGCGCAGCGCGAGCGCCGACCAGGCGAGCGCGATCGTCGCCGCGCTCGACCGCCCGCAGCCGCTGGCGCTGTTCCCCGAAGGGACAACCGGGCCGGGCGACCAATTGCTGCCGTTCCGCTCGGCCTTGCTGTCGGCGGTTGCGCCACCGCCGCCCGGGGTCGAAGTCCGCCCGGTCGCGCTCGACTATGGCGCGGCGGCGGCTGAAGTCGGCTGGTACGGCGAAAGCGGCAAGGACAATGTGCTGCGCATCGCCGGCCGCCGGGGGACGCTGCCGATGGTCGTCCGGCTGCTCCCGGCAATGCCCCCAGGGCCCGACCGCAAGCTCCTCGCCCACCACGCCCGCGAGCGGATTGGGGCGGCGCTGGCCGCTTCAAGTTCCGCGCGCACTGGCCTATAGCCGCGGCGACCATGACCGCGATCCCCAAGAGCTTCAGCATCAAGTCGTTCGGCTGCCAGATGAACGTCTATGACGGCGAGCGCATGGCCGAGCTGTTGAGCGCCACCGGCCTGTCCCCCGCTGCGCCCGGCGAGGAGCCGGACCTGGTCGTCCTCAACACCTGCCACATCCGCGAGAAGGCTGCGGAAAAAGCTTATTCCGATGTCGGCCGACTGCGCCGTGACGATGGCTCCAAACCGCTCATTGCGCTGGCTGGCTGCGTCGCCCAAGCCGAGGGCGCCGAAGCCATGATCCGATCGAAGATGATCGACCTGGTGGTTGGTCCGCAAGCCTATCACCGGCTGCCGGAACTGGTCGCCGAGGCCACTCGCGGCACCCGCCCGGTCGATACCGACATGCCGGCGCTGTCGAAATTCGATCGGCTCCCGCACCGGAAGCGGGTCGGGCCCAGCGCCTTCCTCACCGTCCAGGAAGGCTGCGACAAATTCTGCACGTATTGCGTCGTGCCCTACACCCGCGGCGCCGAGATCAGCCGACCGGCGGCGGCGATTGTCGCCGAGGCCGAGGCGCTGGTCGACGGCGGGGCGCGCGAGATCATCCTGCTCGGCCAAAACGTCAACGCCTGGGCCGACGGCGACCTTGGCCTCGCCGGCTTGGTGCAGACGCTGGCGCGGATCGCTGGCCTCGAGCGCATTCGCTTCACCACCAGCCATCCGGCCGACATGGACGACGCGCTGATCGCCGCCTTCGCCGAAGTGCCCAAG
>JBDSGH010000030.1:0-4018 GCA_039919095.1 Sphingomicrobium sp.
GGGTTGCGTTCGAGCGTCGCCCGGTCCCACTGCGCGAGGTCGGCGGCGACGGCGTAGGTGGAATCGAGGAATTCCCGGAGCATCGCCGCCGGGTCGCTCGCCGCGCGGACATCGGCATAGGGCAGGACGAACTCGCCATAGGTTTCGTCGAAGTGCCCGTGGGCGATGTCGGCGGCGCGATAACCGGGCGGCTCGGGATAAGCGTAGCTGTAGAAGAACGGCGCGACCGGGAGCACACCGCCGGCCCAGAAGCCCGCGCTCGACACTTCGTGGCTATAGGCTTCGCGGGTGACCCGGTCGGGCAGGCCGGGGACGCCGCCGGGGTGGCGCGGAGCGGGCCGGCCGGAGAAGCGGGTGACGGCGAGGTCGAACGCGCCCCACCAGAAATGGACTGGGCTCGCCTTGCCCGAGAAACCGGCGCGGAACAGTTCGAACTCGGGCAGCACCGCGGCCAGCGTCTCGCGCAGCCGGTTGGCCGACTTGCGATCATAGTCGCGCGGGGCGCGGTCCTGGGCAAACGGCACCGCGCCTTCGATTTCACTCGGCATGCCGTTGAAGGTCGACGGCAGCCCGTTGCGGTCGAGCATCGCCACCAGCCGCGAATGGAGCGCGGCGATGCTGCCGGCATTCAACGGCAGCTCGTCGCGCGATTCGTCGCTGACCCACAGCACGATCGCGTGGCGGCAGAGGTCAAGCACGAGCGTGAAGGTGCGCCCGTCGCCGGCCGCGGTCGGCAGCGTTTCGAGGCCGTTGGCGCGCGGCTGGAGCGCGACGTGCCAGCCATGGTTGGACCAGGGCGCATGCGCCAGGCGGATCTTGCCGAGCATCTGCGACGCCAGGTGCAACACCGCCAGCGTCGGTGAATCGCGCTCGACCTTGAGCTGTGGCCAGGGTTGGTTGCCCATCGTCATCCTCTTTGCATTTTATGGCCGGGGACGGCTAGAGGCGCGCCATGGCGGGTGAGCAGGACATTATTGACGCAATCGGCGGCGCGGCGGACCTTGCCGCACTCGACCAGCTGCGCGTGGCGACGCTCGGCAAGTCGGGATCGGTCACCGCTTTGCTCAAGTCGCTGGGCGCGATGGACGCCGCCACCCGCGCGCTCGAAGGGCCCAAGATCCACGCCCGGCGCGAGGCGGTGACCGCCGCCATCGCCGCGCGCAAGGCCGAGCTCGAAGCCGCCGAACTCGACCGCCGGCTGGCGACCGAGCGGCTCGACCTGTCGCTGCCCGCGCCCGAAGCGCTGCGCGGCTCGATCCACCCGATCAGCCAGGTGATGGACGAGCTCGCCGAAGTGTTCGCCGATTTGGGCTTCGCCGTCGCCGAAGGGCCCGAGATCGAGCAGCAATGGTATAATTTCACCGCGCTCAACATGCCCGAGGCGCATCCGGCGCGGGCGATGCACGACACATTCTATTGTGAACCGCGTGACGGCGAGGATGAGCCGCGGGTGCTCCGGACCCACACGTCGCCGGTCCAGATCCGCGCCATGCAGGCGCAGGGCGCGCCGCTCAGGGTGATCGCGCCGGGCCGGGTCTACCGTTCGGATAGCGACGCCACTCACACTCCAATGTTCCACCAGATCGAGGGACTGGTGATCGACCGCCATATCCACATGGGCCATTTGAAGTGGACCCTGGAGACGTTCCTCAAAGCGTTCTTCGAGCGCGACGACATCGCCATCCGCATGCGCCCGAGCTACTTCCCGTTCACCGAGCCGTCGGCCGAGGTCGACGTCGGCTGGTCGATCGAACAGGGCCGCCGCGTGGTTGGCGGGTCCGAAGGGTGGATGGAAGTGCTCGGCAGCGGCATGGTCCACCCGCGCGTGATCAAGGATTGCGGACTCGATCCGGGCGAGTGGCAGGGCTTCGCGTTCGGCACCGGAGTCGACCGGCTGGCGATGCTCAAATACGGCATGGACGATCTGCGCGCTTTCTTCGACGCCGACTTGCGCTGGCTCAAGCATTACGGATTCCGCGCGCTCGACGTGCCGACGCTTTCCGGCGGGGTAGGCGCGTGAAATTTACGTCTTTGATACTGGGCCCCGGCCGGCGCGCCGGGGCACGAAAGGGTGACCTATGAAGTTCACCCTCTCGTGGCTGAAAGAGCATCTCGACACGTCGGCGACGGCAACCGAGATCGCCGACAAATTGACCGCCATCGGGCTTGAGGTGGAGGAGCTGACCAATCCGGCCGCCGCGCTGGCGCCGTTCAAGGTCGCCAAAGTGCTGACCGCCGCCAAGCACCCGCAAGCCGACAAGCTCCAGGTGCTGACGGTCGATGCCGGTGACGGTCCGATCCAGGTGGTGTGCGGCGCGCCCAACGCCCGCGCCGGGATGCTCGGCGTGTTCGGCCCGCCCGGCGCGACCATCCCGAGCAACGGCATGGAGCTCAAGGTGGCGGCGATCCGCGGGGTCGAATCGCACGGCATGATGTGCTCGGTCCGCGAGCTCCAGCTGGGCGACGAGCATGACGGCATCATCGAGCTTGCGGCCGACGCGCCGGTCGGCGCCGATTACGCCGCTTATGCCGGACTCGACGACCCGTTGTTCGATGTTGCGGTGACTCCAAACCGGCCCGACTGCCTCGGCGTCGACGGCATCGCGCGCGATCTCGGCGCGGCCCGGCTCGGCCACTTCAAGCCGACCGCCGTGCCAGTCGTCGAAGGCGCGTTCGAACCGCCGGTGCCGGTCAAGGTCGAAGCCGATTCGGGCTGCTATGTGTTCTGGCGGCGGGCGATCCGCGGCGTTCGCAACGGGCCCAGCCCGGAGTGGCTCCAGCAGCGCCTGCGCAGCGTCGGGCTGCGCCCGATCTCGGCGCTGGTCGACATCACCAATTATTTCTCGATCGACCAGGCGCGGCCGCTGCACGTCTACGACATCGCCAAGATCAAGGGCGGCATCACCGTCCGTCGCGGCCGCGCCGGGGACCGCTTCCTCGCGCTCAACGGCAAGGATTATGAGCCGACGCCCGACGATTGCGTGATTGCCGACGACAGCGGCGCGATCGGGCTCGGCGGGATCATCGGCGGCGAGAGCACCAGCGTCGACCAGGGCACCACCGACGTGCTGCTCGAATGCGCCTGGTTTGACCCGGCGCGGATCGGTGAGAGCGGCCGTCGCCATGGCATTACCACCGACGCCCGGGCGCGGTTCGAGCGCGGAGTCGACCCGATCAAGTTGGCGAGCGCCATCGAAAGCGCGGCGCAGATGATCATCGACCTCGCCGGCGGCGAAGCGTCGGAACCGCGCATCAGCGGCGAATTTCCCGCCGGGGGCTATCCCAACCGCGACCATGTCGTGGCCTATCGCCCGCGCCGGCTGGCCGATCTCGGCGGGATCGAACTGGCGCCGGACGACCAGGCAGCGATCCTCGCCCGGCTCGAATTCTTCCGGCTCGACCCGGCCGACGAAGCGAGCTGGCTCAACCCGGCCCAGCGCGCGGAACTAGGCCAACGGGTTGCGGCCGCGACCGACGAAACCTGGCTGATGCGCGCGCCGACCTGGCGTCCCGACGTCGATGGCGAGGCCGACATCGTCGAGGAAATCGCGCGCATCCACGGCTATGGCGCGATCCCCTCGACCCCGCTCGAGCGCGAACCTGGAGTATCGCGGCCGACCGCCACCCGGGCGCAGATGATCGAGCGCCGGGTGCGCCGCGCCGCCGCCGCGCGCGGGCTCGACGAGGCGGTCACCTGGAGCTTCATCTCCGAGGCCGAGGCAGCGGCGTTCGGGTCGGCCGACTGGCGCCTGATCAACCCCATCAGCGAAGAGATGAAGGTGATGCGCCCGTCGCTGTTACCCGGGCTGATCGCGGCGGCGCGGCGCAACGTCGATCGCGGTCAGGCATCGGTGCGGTTGTTCGAGCTCGGCCGGCGCTACCTTGCCGACCACGAGCATCCGACGGTCGCGGTGCTGCTCGCCGGCGAGCGCCAGGCGCGCGGCTGGAAGACCGGCAAGGCGCAAGGGTTCGACGCGCTCGATGCCAAGGCCGAGGCGCTGGCGCTGCTCGAGATGGC
>JBDSGH010000031.1:0-12139 GCA_039919095.1 Sphingomicrobium sp.
TCCTTGTCCTGAAACGCCAGCTTATACGCCGCGCTTTGCGTCTGCGGCGACGACGGCACATGCTTGGCCGCAACGGCATCGACCTTGGAGGTCGGGAAGATACGGGCGGGCGGTTTGTTGGGATCGGTCATCGGGGAGCGGCCTTACCTGTGACCGCTCCCCGCGACCAGCCCCTATGCTGGCGTTTCCACCGCGTTCCCGCTCCAGTCGATCCGGCGGGTGGCGTACATCACCCCCGCCAGCGCAACGAACAGCAGGACCGATCCGATCAGCAAGCTGAACGCTTCCAGCCCAAGCAGGATGTAGAGCACTGCGTAGAGCCCGATCAGCAGCCCGCCGATCACATAACCGCGCTTCCAGCTCCCGAGCACCGCCGCCGAGTAGGCCGTGTTGAGCCCCGCGATCGCCGCTGAGGCCACAACATAAGCCGCGGTGAAGCCGATCACCTCGGCAAACGCCAACAGCAGCACGAAGAACAGGATGATCGCGGCCCCCATCAACAGATATTCGACTCCGGTCACCCGCACCCCGCCGACAATGTCGAACATCAGCAGTGCGACGAAGGTGAAGCCGATGAACAGGAAGCCGTATTTCGTCGCGCGATCGACCCGCGAGTAGAGGTCGACCGGCTGGACCAGGCTAATCGACGCGACCTGATCCGCGCTTGGCGTCGCCGCGGCCGAAGCGTCGGCACTTCTGGACAGCGCTCCATCGGCCTGATCGCCGTTGCCCTTGTCGGCGGTCGACACCAGCGAGCGGCCCAGCGCGAGATTGCCGATGCGATAGTCGGCGGTGAAACCGGTTGCGTCGTGACTGCGCTGGCCGGGCAAGAACGATCCCGCGAACGAGGGATGCGGCCAGCTACTCTTGACAGTCCAATGGGAGTCACCGGCGTGCGGTGCCAAGCTCAGCGAACTGTTGCCGCGAAAGCCATAGTCATATTCGACCACCAGCGATTGCGCGCCCAACGACGCGGCGTCGACGAACGCGAAGAATCCGCGCCCGGACCCACTGCCCCCGCCCGGCTGCAGCCGCACTGCTTTGCCGTCGACATTGACCTTGGGATTGGCGCCCAGCCCGCGGGGGTCGCTGAGGCCGAAGCGCAGCTCGGCACGGGCGAGGTCGAGCGATGCCCGATCGACGCCAAAGCGGCCAAGGTCCGCCGGGATCGCGAAGCGCGCCGCGCCTGACGCCGTCGCGCCATAGACGATCGCTTCGTAAATCGAACGCTTGCGCAGCTCTGGCGAGACGTTGGTATGAATCTCTACGGCCTCGGGCTCGAGCGTCAATTCGCGCACCACTTCGCGGGTACGGCTCAGGGTTTTGCCGGCAACGGTCGATGTTTCGACGATCACTTTCATGTATGGGATGACCAGCACTGGACCGCTAATCGTCTGCGGCCCGCCCCACCCCTCAGTGATCGACGCCCGCGCTTCCTCCGACTGGCTTTCGCGGTCGTAAACCAGCAGCCAGACCGAGAATAGGGGGATCGCCAAAACCAGCCCGATCAGGACTGCAACCATAGTTTGCTGCCCGGAGTTTTGCGTCCGTCAGATGCGTACATAACCTCGACTCCCGATGTTAAAACTCGGTTCGTCTACATAAATGCACGGTTCGTCGTCAACCATTCATCGATAAAAATGCACGGTTCACCGCACGAAGTCGTGACCTTTGGGACAAAAAATGGCGCCCGGATCACTCCGAGCGCCACACAATTTGTCCCTAAATTTATGGCCTCAATAAACCCGTGCCTTGGGTTTGATATACTCGACCTCGTCGGTCAGCGTATATTCGTGGACCGGACGGTAATCGATTTTCACCTCGCCGCCTGTCCCACCCCAGCCGTCGAACCACGCCACCGTATGCTTCATCCAATTCGCGTCATCGCGCGCGGCGAAATCTTCGTGCATGTGCGCGCCCCGGCTTTCCTTGCGGTTGGCGGCGCAGTGCATCGTCACCACCGCTTGGGACAGCATATTGTCGAGCTCAAGCGTCTCGATCAGGTCGCTGTTCCAGATCAGACTGCGATCGGCGATCTTCACATCGACCATCTTCTGGTAGACCGTATCGATCTTGCCGACCCCCTCGGCGAGCGTGCGCTCGGTGCGGAACACCGCGCAGTCGGCCTGCATGACGCGCTGCATCTCGCCGCGGATGTCGGCGGTCGAAATGCCCCCCTCGGCGTGGCGGAACTTGTCGAGCCTCTCGAGCGAAAGGCTGCCGCTCTCCTTGGTCATCGCCGGTTGCGCCGCGCCGGGCTTGATCACTTCGGCCAGCCGCAGCCCCGCCGCGCGGCCGAACACGACCAGATCGATCAGGCTGTTCGATCCGAGGCGGTTGGCGCCATGAACGCTGACGCACGCCGCCTCGCCGACCGCGAACAGGCCGGGGACGACGCTGTCCGGCGCGCCGTCCTTCAGCGTGACGACCTCGCCATGATGGTTGGTCGGGATGCCGCCCATCGTATAATGGACCGTCGGCGCGACCGGCAGCGGCTGGCGCGTCAGGTCGACCCCGGCAAAAATCTTGCCCGTTTCGATGATCCCCGGCAGCCGCTCGGCCAGGATCTTGGGATCGATATGGTCGAGGTGGAGGTGAATATGGTCCTTATGCTCGCCCACTCCGCGGCCCTCGCGGACCTCCATCGCCATCGATCGTGACACGACGTCACGGCCGGCGAGATCCTTGGCGGAGGGCGCGTAGCGCTCCATGAAGCGCTCACCTTCCGAATTGGTGAGGTAGCCGCCCTCGCCGCGCGCGCCCTCGGTGATCAGCACGCCCGCGCGATAGATGCCGGTCGGGTGGAACTGGACGAACTCCATGTCCTGCAGCGGAAGCCCCGCGCGCAGCACCATCGCATTGCCGTCCCCGGTGCAGGTGTGGGCGGACGTCGCGGTATAATAGATGCGGCCGAAGCCGCCGGTGGCGAGCACCACCGCCTGGGCGCGGAAGCGGTGGATCGATCCGTCGTCGAGGCACTGCGCAACCACGCCGCGACACACGCCATCTTCCATGATCAGGTCGAGCGCGAAATATTCGATGTAGAAGTTGGCGTCGTGTTTGAGGCTCTGCTGATACAGCGTGTGAAGCATCGCATGGCCGGTGCGGTCGGCGGCGGCGCAGGTGCGCTGCGCGGCCGGACCTTCGCCCATATCCTGAGTCATGCCGCCAAACGCGCGCTGGTAGATTTTGCCGTCCTCGGTGCGACTGAACGGCAGGCCGGCATGCTCGAGTTCGTAGACCGCGGCGGGCGCCTCGCGGCAGAGATATTCGATCGCGTCCTGATCGCCGAGCCAGTCGGACCCCTTGACCGTGTCGTACATGTGCCAGGTCCAATGGTCCGGGCCCATGTTGCCGAGGCTTGCGGCGATTCCGCCCTGCGCCGCGACGGTGTGGCTACGGGTCGGGAAGACCTTGGTGATGCAGGCGGTCTTGAGCCCCTTTTCAGCGGCGCCCATGACCGCCCGGAGCCCGGCTCCGCCGGCCCCGACGACCACCACGTCATAGTCGTGGTCGACGATCTTGTAGGCGCTCAAGCTGCCCCTCCGAAGGCGATCCGGGCGAGCGCGAACAGCGCCAGCGAGGCCCCGCCGATCGCCGCGAACAGCAACAGCGTGTTGAGTGCGAAGCGATTGGCTTCGTCGTGGACATAATCGTCGACCACCACCTTAAGGCCGTCGAGCGCGTGCTTGAAGGCGGCGACGATGAACAGCGCCATCGGCACTGCGCCGCTGGCGCCGCGCAGCCATTCGATCAGCGTGCGTTGGTCGAGCGACGGCAGCAGGAACAACGACGCCACGAGCCACGCGCCAAGCAGCAGCAGAGCAGCGCTGATGACCCGCTCGGCGAGCCAATGCTCGCCGCCCTCGCGGGCCGAACCGAGCCCCTCGACCCGGCCTTGGGGGGTAGCGCTTTGACCCAGGCTCATTGCATTCCTCCGAGGATCGGGACCCACACCAGCAGTGTCAGGATCAGCGAGCCGACCAGCGTCAGCACGGCGAAGCGCTTGTTGGTTTCAATCTCGAACCCGGACCCGCTGTCCATCACCATGTGGCGGATGCCGGACAGCAGATGCTGGAAAAATGCCCAGGTCAGGCCGACCAGCACGATCCGGCCGAGCGGATGCACCGTCGCAGCCGTGAAGGTGCTGAAACCCCCGGCGTCGCCGGCGATCGCGGTCAGCCACCACACCAGCATCGCAAGCCCCGCCACCGCCAGGCCGGCTCCGGTCACGCGGTGGAGGATCGAGACCAGCATGTGCGGGCCCCAGCGCCACACGCCGAGATGCGGCGAGCGCGGGCGGGTGTGAGGGCCCTGGGTCGATCCGGCGTCCGATCGCGGCTCCGCTTTCGCGCCCGCTTTCGGGTCCGCTTTTACCTTGGGTCGGGAAGCATTGGTGGCCATTCAGCCCAAGCCTTTCTGAGTGTCATTGCCGGCCGCCGCGCAGGGCGACGCCAGCCGAGGTCCGCTTAGGGCTCCGTCCGGGCCGAGGCAAGATTCGAGGGCCAGCCTAACCCGGTCTTAACCATTGCCGGAGCAAACAGCAGGACGATCACTGCCAAGTCGGCATCAACGGCAGCGCACGAGCACGACGGAGACCCACGAATGAGCGGCGAAACTGGACATCTGCAGCGCCTGACCGATGAGCAGGTGGCGTCGCGGCTTTCGTCTTATGGCGAGAACGGTCATTTCGAGGCCTCGCTGCGCCGGCTGTGGGACGACGCCGGGGCGATCATCGAGCAAGCCGCGCAGGCCCATTTCGCGGGCGACGTCGGCAGCCTCGGGCGCGACCAGTTCACTCGCCCGGTCGACGACGCCTGGGTCCGCTCGGTCGCCGACCAGGGCCTCAAGATGTTCGCCGGCAAGCGCAGCGTGCCCGAATTCATCGCCGCCCGCGCGCGCATGGCCAAGGACGTCATCCGCGCTTTCGACCAATGCTTTGCCAGCCGGCCCGACGAGCGGATCGAAGCGATCGACGCCTTCGTCCGCCTGATGACCTTCAGCCAGGACATCGTCCTCGCCCAGATCGCTCTGCTCGAAGCCAATGAAGCCGCCGACCAGCGCGGCCGCCAGAGCGAACAGTTCGAACGCCGTGTCGCCGACCTGGTGCGCAACAGCACCGACCAGTCGCGCGCTCTGACCGACCGCACGCGGGCGACCGCCGCATCGGCCCGGGGAATGCTCGGCAAAACCAGCGAAGTCGCCGCCGCGGCCGAGCAATCGGCGGTTGCGATGCGCGAAGCGGCTCAGACTGCAGCTGGACTAATCCGCGCCATCGAGGACGCCCGCACGGAAGTCGAGACGGCCGCGGGCGTGGCGGTTCGCGCCGGCGGCCAGGCCGAGCAAGCGGTCAAGGTCAGCCAGGCGCTGTCGAGCCACGTCGAAGCGATCGAATCGATTCTCGGGCTGATCCGCGACATCGCCGGCCAGACCAATTTGCTGGCGCTCAACGCCACCATCGAAGCGGCCCGCGCCGGCGATGCCGGCCGTGGCTTCGCGGTCGTCGCACAGGAAGTGAAGAGCCTCGCCGCGCAGACTGCTCGAGCGACCGACGACATCACCAACAAGATCAGCGCGATCCAGCAGGCAACGCGCGAGACGGTCGAGGCCAATGGCTCGATCCAGGGCACGGTCGAGGAAGTCCAGGTTTCGGCCGACCGCATCCGCGAGGCAATGGAGCTCCAGGCCCAGACCGTGACCATGATCACCGCCGCGGTCGACGAAACTGCGCTCGCCGCCGATTCAATGAGCTCGACCATCGCCGCGATCCGCTCGGATACCGAAAATGTCGCCAAGGACATCGACGAAGTCGAACACGGCTTCGGCCGCTTCAGCGAGCAGATCGCCGACTTCAAATCGACCACCAAGGAATTCGTCAGCGGCATCGCCGCTTGATCCTCCCCGCCACGGGGAGGTGGCAGCGTAGCTGACGGAGGGGGGCCTTCGCCTCGCACAAGACCCCCTCCACCATTTGCACTTCGGCAAATGGTCCCCCTCCCCGTCCCGGGGAGGATCGGCTAATTGCCCCCGATGAACATCCTCGTCACCGGCGCCAGCCGCGGCATTGGCGCCGCCGCTTTCGCCTTGCTCCGCTCGACCGGGCACAACGTCGCCGGCCACTCGACCCGCGGCACCGATCAGCTGATCGCGGCCGACCTTGCCGACCCCGCCGCGCCGCGCGCCTTGTGGAGCGCCGCGCTCGACCGGCTCGGCGGCCGGATCGACGTGCTGGTCAACAATGCCGGGATCTACGAAGGGATCGCCGACGACGCCCCCAACGGCGAGTGGCACGCGGCATGGGCACGCACGCTGGCGATCAACCTCCAGGCTCCGGCCGACCTCAGCCAGCTCGCCCTCGGCCATTTCCGCGACCACGGCGGCGGGCGCATCGTCAACGTCGCCAGCCGAGCCGCCTATCGCGGCGATTCGCCCCAGCACTGGCATTATGCGGCGTCCAAGGCGGCGCTGGTCGGAATCACCAAGACCGTCGCCCGCGGCTATGCCGCCGAAGGGATCCTGGCCTTCGCCGTGTGCCCCGGCTTCACGGTCTCGGAAATGACCGAGGAGTATCTCCAGGGCCGCGGCGGAGCGGCGATCATCGCCGACATTCCCTTGGGCCGAGTGGCCAGCACGGACGAGGTGGCCGAGACCATTCGCTGGCTCAGCGTCGATGCGCCGGCGGCGGCGACCGGCACCGTGATCGACGTCAATGGTGCCAGCTATGTACGCTAACCTGTTCGCCGTTGCGCTCGCCGCCAGCCAAGTCATCACCATCCCGCTGCAGCACGCGCCGCGCCAGGTCGAGCGGCCGGTGGCGCCGATCGAAACCGCCGGCCCGGCGTTCGACGGCACCTGCAAGGATTGGGACGATTGGGACAAGCCGGCCCCGCCGGTCCGGATCCACGGCAACACCTATCTGGTCGGGACCTGCGGCATTTCGGCGATCCTGATCACCGGCAGCGAAGGCGACATTTTGATCGACGCCGGGACCGAAGCCGGCGCCGACCTGATCGCGCGCAACATTCGCAGCCTCGGGTTCCGGCTGACGGACATCAAATATCTGCTCCACAGCCACGAGCATATCGACCATGTCGGCGGGATGGCGCGGCTGCAGCAACTGACCGGCGCCCAGCTGGTCGCCTCGCCCGCTGCCGCCGCCGTGTTCAGGACCGGCGCGCCGGGGTCCGACGATCCCCAGGTCGGCATGTTCCCGCCGTTCCGCGCCGCCCGCGTCGACCGCATCATCCACGACGGCGAGGAAGTGCGGACGTGGGACCTGGCGCTGACCGCGGTCGCCACGCCGGGCCACACGCCGGGCGCGCTGAGCTGGACCTGGACCAGCTGCGACGGCGGGGTTTGCCGCCGGATGGTTTATGCCGATAGCCTGACTGCGGTCTCGCGCGACGGCTACCGCTTCACCGACCACCCGGCCGCGCTTGCCGCGTTTCGCGCCAGCATCGCGCGGGTCGCCGGGCTTGATTGCGATATCCTGCTGACCCCGCATCCCTCGGCCAGCGGGATGCTCGAACGGCTCGGCGGCCGCGCCCCGCTCGAGAATCCCAATGGCTGCCGCGACTATGCCGCCAAACTGACCAGGCAGCTTGACGAGCGGCTGGCCAAGGAGGCCGCGCCCAAATGAGCTGGCGCGCGACCTTGAAGTGCACCCGCGCTCAAGCCGAAGCGCTGCCCGACGCCGACGCCGATCACTTGTTCGCGATCGGTGACGTGCCGCCGGTGCTGGTCGCCGACGAACCCGACCCGGCGCGGCCCGACGACTGGCTGCTCCACGCCTACTTCGACCACCAGCCGTCACCGGCCGATCTCGCTGCCTTGGCGACCATCGCCAGCGGCAGCGCGACGGTCGAGCAATTGGGCGAGGACGATTGGGTCAGCCGCAGCCAGGCCGGGCTGCAGCCGATCCGCGCCGGGCGCTTCTACGTCCACACCCCGGTCCACCGCGGCTCAGCCCCCGGCAACTCCATCCGGTTCGAGATCGACGCCGCGCTGGCGTTCGGCACCGGCCAGCACGCGACTACCTCGGGCTGCCTCGAAGCGCTCGACCTGCTCGAACACAATGGTTGTAGCTACGAAAACATTGCCGATGTCGGGACTGGCACCGGTTTGCTCGCCTTCGCGGCGCTTGCCTTGTGGCCCACCGCACGCTGCATCGCGACCGACATCGACGGGCAAGCGATCGACGTCGCGCGCGACAATGCGGCGATCAATTCGGTGAGCCTTGGCCACGGTCCGGGCGAGCTCCTGCTTGCGGTCGCCGACGGGATGGATTCGCCGCTGCTCGCGGCGCGCGCGCCGTTCGACCTGATCGTCGCCAACATTCTCGCCGGTCCGCTGATCGAGCTCGCGCCAAGCTTCGCCGCGGCGCTCGCTCCGGGCGGGACGCTGATCCTCGCCGGGCTGCTCGACAGCCAGGCCGAAGCCGTCACTGGCGCCTATCAGGCGCTCGGCGTCAGCCGCGTTCGGTCGAGCTCGGGGGAGTGGCCGGTGGTGGTGCTTAAGGCTGGTCGTCCGCAACCCCCAGCTGCGTCAGCATGAACGCATAATATTCGGCGATCGAGCGGTAGCGTTCGAACCGCCCCGACTTGCCGCCGTGGCCCGCTTCCATGTTGATCCGGAACAGCAATGGGTTGTGGTCGGTCTTGGTTGCCCGGAGCCGCGCGACCCATTTCGCCGGCTCGTAATATTGCACCTGGCTGTCCCACAGGCCGGTCCCGACGAACAGCGCCGGATAGGCTTGGGCGCGGACATTGTCGTAGGGTGAGTAAGACAGCAGGTAATCGTAATATTGCCTGGTCGCGGGGTTGCCCCACTCGTCATATTCGTTGGTGGTAAGCGGGATCGACGGGTCGAGCATGGTGGTCACGACGTCGACGAACGGCACCTGGGCAATCACCACCCGATAATCGTTGGGCGCCATGTTGGTCACCGCGCCCATCAGCAGCCCGCCGGCGCTGCCGCCCTGCGCGGCGACGCGGTCCTTCGCGGCGTAGCCCTGGGCGGTGAGGTAGCGGGTGACGTCGATAAAGTCGGTGAAGCTGTTCTTCTTGTTGAGCAGATGGCCCTGGTCGTACCACGCCCGGCCCATTTCCTGGCCGCCGCGAACGTGGGCGATGGCATAGACCATGCCGCGGTCGAGCAGGCTGGTAACGGTCGCCTGCCACGCCGGATCGGTCGACGCGCCGTAGCTGCCATAGCCATATTGCAGCATCGCCGCCGTGCCATCGCGCTTGAAGCCCTTGCGATAGACCAGGGAGACCGGGATCCTGGTGCCGTCGCGGGCCGGCGCCCAGACCCGCTCGGTGACATATTGCGACGGATCGTAACTGGGCGCGGGCGTGCGCTTGAGCACGGTCCGCGCGCCGCTCGCCGCATCGACCTCGTAGGTGATCTTGGGCGTGGTCAGCGAATCATAGGTGTAGCGCAGCGTGGTCGCGTCGATCTCGCGATTGTCGTCGAGCGCCATCTCGTAAGCGGGCTCGTCGGAGCTGACCAATTTGCTCGTGCCGTCGTTGGCAAGGAGCCGCAGCCGCTTGTTGCCGCCGGCCCGCTCCTCGATCCCGATGAAGCGGTTGAACGGCTGGAAATTCTCGATGAACACCGCCGGGTCGTGCGGCACCAGGTCGGTCCAGCCGCTGCGCCCGCGTGCCGCCGCGGGATCCTTGACCGTCATCAGCCGATAATTGGGCGCGGCCCAATTGGTGCGGATGATCCAATGATCGTCGACATGGTCCGCACTGTAGAGGAATTCGCGCTGGCGCGGCGCGATCAGCGTGAACGCGCCGGGCTGCGCGGCCGGGGTGCAGCGCTGCTCGTTGCTGACCGTGGCCTGGAGGAAAATGCAGATGAACTTGTCGTCGCTGGTGCGGCCAACCCCCATGTAGAAACTGTCGTCTTTCTCCTCATAGACCAACCGGTCGGCCACCGCCGGGGTGCCCAGCACATGCGCCTTGACCCGCTTGCTGAGCAGGGTCACCGGGTCCTTCTCGATGTAGAAGATGGTGCGGTTGTCGTCCGCCCAGGCGAAATTGGCCTCGACGTTGCCGACCACGTCGGTCAGCGTCTTGCCGGTGCCAAGGTCCTTGACCTTGAGCTTGTATTGCCGCCGCCCGACGACGTCTTCGGCATAAGCCAGCAGCCGGTTGTCCTGGCTGACCGCGGTGTCGCCGACCGCGAAGAAACCGTGGCCCCTGGCCATCGCCGGCTGGTCGAGCAAGACCTCCTCGGGCGCGGCCATGGCGCCCTTGCGCCGGGCGAAGATCGGATAGTCGGCGCCGACCGTGAACCGCGTGTAATAATAATAGCCGCGCTGGCGCACCGGGACGCTGGCATCGTCCTGTTTGATGCGCCCGACGATCTCGCCATAGAGCCTCGCCTGGAGCGCCTTGGTCGGCGCCAGCATCGCGTCGGCGTAAGCATTCTCGGCCTTGATGTAGGCGAGCATGTCCGGATTCTTGCGGGTGTCGTCGCGCAGCCAGTAATATTCGTCGGTGCGATCGGCCGGGCCCTTCACCACGAACGGTTTCCTGGCGACGGTTGGCGGTGTTGGCGAAACTGGCGCGGACTGCGCCTGGACCAGGCCCGGAAGAGTCGCGAACGCACACACGGCCAACACACGCTTCATGCAACGCTCCTTGAATTGATTGCATTTATTGCCACGCACCCAAGCGGGCGGCAAGATCGCGCGCAGCTGGCCGTGGCGACCGGTGTTCGGCGAATGGCCGGCTGGGGTCTGCCAACCGGCCGGCGAGCGCAGCGGCCCCCTTGTTTCGGACAATCGACGCTGCGACAGCAAGGTCATGAAAGCCCTTGCCTTGATCGCCGCGGTTGCGTTGCTTGCACCGGTCGCCGCGCCCGCCGCCGCCGCCGCCGCCGCCCCGCGTCACCCCGCTGCGCCGGTCAAGCACCCGCCCAAGACCGCCGCCGCGACCAAATCCGAGCCGACCCCGCCGGCCAAGCAATATTTCCACCCCGGCGAAGTCCGTTCAACCGGTAGCGTGACCGTCGCCGGCCAGGCGATCGCCTACGACGCAGTCGCCGGAACGCTGGTCGTCCACGCCAAGGACTGGTCGGACACCGACGCGCTCGATGCCGACGCCGAAAAGTCCGGCGACAAGGACAAGGACGGCGCCGGGCCGAAGCCCGAGGCGTCGATGTTCTACACCGCTTATTTCAAGCAGGGCGCAGCGGCGTCCGGCCGACCGATCACCTTCCTGTTCAACGGCGGGCCGGGCTCGTCGACGGTGTGGCTGCACATGGGCGCGTTCGGCCCGGTGCGCGTCGAGACCGTCGATCGCCGCCATACCCCGGCGGCGCCTTATGCAATGGTCGGCAACGACCAGAGCCTGCTCGACGCGAGCGACCTGGTGTTCATCGACGCGCCCGGCACCGGGTTCAGCCGGATCGCCGGCAAGGACAAGGAAAAGTCGTTCTACGGGGTCGACCAGGACATCGACGCCTTCGCCCAGTTCATCACCCAGTTCCTGTCGCAATACGGCCGCTGGAATTCGCCCAAGTTCATCTTCGGCGAAAGCTACGGGACGATGCGCGGCGCCGGCCTCGCGCTGGCGCTGCAGAACAAGGACGTCGACTTGAACGGCGTGATCCTGCTGTCGGACATCCTCAACTGGGATTTCATGCCCGACGACCCGCAGGTCAACCCGGGCATCGACATGCCCTATATCGTCGCGCTGCCGACCTATGCCGCGACCGCCTGGTACCATAATCGCGCCGCCAATCGCCCGGCGGATCTCAAAACCCTGCTGGCCCAGGTCGAGGCGTTCGCAACCACCGATTATGCCGCTGCTTTGTTGCAGGGCAACACCCTGCCGGAGCGGGAGCGCCAGCGCATCGCCGAACGGCTGTCGAGCTTCACCGGCCTGCCGGTCGCCTATCTGCTCAAGGCCAATCTGCGGATCGAATATGGCGCATTCCAGAAGGAGCTGCTGGCCGACCAGGCAAACACCGTCGGAACGCTCGACACGCGCTTTGTCGGCGCCACGCTCGATCCGCTGAGCAAGGTCGCCGGCTACGATCCGCAGAGCTCGGCGATCAGCGCGGCCTATGTCGCGGCGTTCAACGCTTATGCCCGCGGCACGCTGCGCTACGGCGCCGGGGTCGAGTT
>JBDSGH010000032.1:0-7459 GCA_039919095.1 Sphingomicrobium sp.
CCAGGTTGGCGGTGGCGTCGCACACGTCGGCGCAGTCGAGGCACGAGCGGATGCACTGGGTCATGTCCATCGGCTCAGCCTGGCAGGAGTCGGCACACGACAGGCACATCTTGGCGCAATACATCGCGTGGTGGACGGCATCGCCGAGCGGTTGGTTGACGTGACCCTGGATGCCCGGGTGGAGCGCGATCATCTTGCGGATGGACATTCGATTTCCTTTGGGGGTCGGAGTTGGCCAGTCGGTATCGCAAGCTTGCCGCTTGAGCAACGCCGCAGCGCAAGCTAGGTTCGCTATTCGTTCTGGTGGAGTGGCGAATGGATCTGGGCCTTGCAATCGTCCTTGCGCTGGTGGCGTTGGGTCTTGGCGCCGCGATCGGCTGGCTGGTCGGTAATCGATCGGCCGGGGCCGCGCTGGAGCGGGCGGCGCGCGCGATCGAATTGCAGACCCTGCTCGATGCGGTGATCGTCGAACGCGATGAGGCGATGCGGGCGCGTGCCGGGCTTGAGGCCGACGCTCGCAACTTCGATGCGCGGATGGCCGAGATCCGGGACGCCAAGGAGGCGCTGTCGGCGCAATTCAGCGAAATCGGCAACAAGCTGCTGGCCGAGGCGCAGGAGACCTTCCTCAAGCGCGCCGACCAAAGGTTCAAGGAATCCGAGGCGACTTCGGGCCAGAAACTGTCGGCTCTGCTCCAGCCGGTTCACGAACGCCTCGAAAAATATGAGCAGACCGTGACCACGCTCGAAGAGAAAAGGAGCGACGCGTTCGGCAATCTGTCCGGGCTGATCGAATCGATGCGCGCCGGCCAGGAAAAGGTCAGCAGCGAAGCCGCCAAGCTGGTCAATTCGCTGCGCAATGCGCCCAAGTCGCGCGGCCGCTGGGGCGAACAGCAGCTCAAGAATGTCCTCGAGACCTGCGGCCTTACAGAGAATTGCGATTTCCAGACCGAGGTCAGCGTTGACACCGAAGAGGGCCGGATGCGCCCCGACGTGATCATCCGCATTCCTGGCGGGCGCACGTTGATCATCGACGCCAAGGTTTCGCTCAACGCCTACCAGGACGCATTCGGGGCGGTCGACGAAACCGAGCGCCTGGTCGGCCTCGCCGCCCACTCCGCCTCGATGAAGGCGCACATCAACGCGCTCGGCAACAAGGCCTATCAAAACCAGTTCGGAAGCGCGCCCGATTACGTGATCATGTTCGTCCCCGGCGAGCACTTCCTGTCGGCCGCGCTCGAGCACGACCCGACCCTGTGGGATTTCGCCTTCGACAAGCGCGTGTTGCTCGCCACTCCGACCAATCTGATCGCCATCGCCCGTTCGGTCGCCTCGGTCTGGCAGCAGGAAGCGATCGCCAAGAACGCCCGTGCAATCGCCGAGCTCGGCAAGGAAATGTATGACCGGCTCGCCAAGGTCGCCGACGATTTGCGCAAGGTTGGCTCCGGGCTCAACAGCGCGGTCAGCAATTTCAACGCCTTTGCCAACTCGTTCAACGGCCGGCTGGTGGTCACCGGGCGCAAGTTTCGCGACCTCGATGTCCAGTCTGGATCGCGCGAGCTCGAGGACGTGCCCCAGGTCGAGACGCTGGCGCGCAGCGGGGATGTCGCCGCTTTGCTCGATTCACCCCGTCACGACGAACCCAAGGCGAGCTGACCGCCTAAAGCCCGCCGCAGCCATTGAAGCGGTGGCCATCGACGTCGACCTGGACCTTGTCGGGATAGGTCCGGTCGCTCATCCCGTCGCTGCATTGGGCGTGGACGATATTCACGCTGAGCCGCGGCGTCTGGTAAATCTCGCCGGCAAAGCCGACCGTCACTGGCGGAGTTGGCTGGGCGACGCTGCTGTTGGACCCGCGATCGGTGAAGATCATCTCGCGGGAATCGATTGTCAGGCTCCAGAACGGCTCGGTCCCGGCCGCGCGATAGACCCCGCCGGGCGGGTTGGGCGTGATCGGCGGTGGAGGTGGGGGCGCTGCGTAGCAGGCCGCGAGCAGCGCGGCTGGCGCCAGTGCGAAGAGTGTTTTCATGACCGTATCAAGTCCCCAAGAGGCGCCCTGTTCCGTCAGGAGCCTCGTTAAGCGCGCCAGCTGGCTTTGACCTGGAACGCCATCACCGCCGCCGCGACCGCCGCATTGAGGCTGTCGGCGCGGCCGGCCATCGGGATCTTGACCAGCAGGTCACAGGCCGCCTCATAGTCCGCCGGAAGGCCCTGCTGCTCGTTACCGATCAGCAGGAAGCAGGGCGCGCGATAGTCGGCCTCGAGATAGTCGCTTTCCGCCTTGAGGCTGGTCCCGACCAATTGCCCCGGACCGCCCCGCAGCCAGGCGATGAATTCGTCCCAGCGGGCGGTTGCGATGGCTTGGGTGAACAGCGCGCCCATGGAGGCCCGCACAGCCTCGACCGAGAACGGGTCGGCGCAATCGTCGACCAGGATCAGGCCGCCGGCCCCGACCGCGTCGCCGGTACGCAGGATCGTCCCCAAATTGCCCGGATCGCGCAGCGCCTGGGCGACGATCCACAGTGGCGCCCCAGAGCGCTCGACCCGCTCCAGCGCGGTGTCCGGCTGGCGATAGGCGCCGAGCAGCAGCTGCGGATTGTCCTTGCCCGACATCTTGGACAGGATGTCGGGCGTGGTTTCGATCGCTTCGCCGCCGGCCGCCTCGGTCGCGGCGATGATCTCGGCGGCGAGCGGATGCTGCGCGCCCTGCGCTGCAAAAGCGATGATTTCGGGCAGCCGGCCGCTGTCGCGCGCCTCGGTGATGATCCGTAGCCCCTCGGCCAGGAACAGCCCGTCCTCGCGCCGCGCCTTCTTGTCGCGCAGCGAGCGCAGCCGTTTGACGGTCGTATTGGAAAACGATGTGATCAGCCTGGGCATTCGCACACCATTACCGTTCGTCCTGAGCTTGTCGAAGGACTGTCCTTGCTGCGGGCGTAATAAAGGCAGGGCTTCGACCAGCTCAGCCCAACGGGTGAGGAGGAAACCGCGCCTCAGTCTTCGCCGAAGCGGCTCTCGACCAATTCCATCAGCTTTGCCAGCGCCTCCTCGGCGTAGGCGCCGTCGACGTGGATCACGATCGTGTCGCCCTTGGCCGCACCGAGCATCATCAGGCCCATAATCGACGTCCCGCACACCCGGTTTCCGTCCTTCTCGACCTCGATCACGGCGTCGAGCGCGCTCGCCATTGTGACGAACTTGGCGCTTGCCCGGGCGTGCAGCCCACGCTGGTTGTCGATCCGGACTTCGCGCTGGACAGCGGTCAAGCCGCTGCTTCCCCGAGAATCTCCGATGCGACCGAAATATACTTGCGGCCGGCTTCGCGCGCCGCGGTCACCGCGGCATGGACGCTCATCACCTTTCGCGCGCTCTCGAGCCGGATCAGCATCGGCAGGTTCACCCCGGCGATGACTTCGACGTTCTCGCTTTTCATCAGGCTGATGGCGAGGTTGGACGGAGTTCCGCCAAACAGGTCGGTGAGGATGATCGCGCCTTCGCCGCTGTCGACGTTGCCAATCGCCTCGGCGATGTCGCGGCGGCGGGCTTCCATGTCGTCGTCGGGGCCGATGCAGATCGCCTCGATCCGCTCCTGCGGGCCGACTACATGCTCCATTGCAACGATGAACTCGGCCGCAAGACGGCCGTGGGTCACCAGCACTAGTCCAATCATCCGCTCAACTCGCTTCCACTGGTGCCTGGCCCAGCTCTGTCCCTGCGGCCGGCATTGCCGTCATGGTCCGCATTGCCTTCACGGGGCATGGCCCTCGACCGTGTCGCTCGGCCGTGACGCCAGGTCCCGGTGCCGAATATTCGGAGAAAATCCCGCCCCGCGCAATCGTTCCGCCATTTCGATCGCGGCAGCGACGGAGCGATGGCGCCCTCCAGTACAGCCGAATGCCACGGTCAAATAGGTTTTGCCGGCGGCCCAGTAGCGGGGAATCCAGTCGATGAGAAGCGCTTCGATGCGCGCCATCGCCGGGGCCCATGCTGCGTCGGTCTCGATGTAGGCGCGGACCGCGGCGTCTTCGCCGGTCAGCGGACGCAGCTCGTCGACCCAGTGCGGGTTGGCGAGGAAACGCAGGTCGAACACCAGATCGGCGGTCCGCGACACTCCACGGGCAAAGCCAAATGAAGCGATCGTCAGCACTGGCTGGTCGGCATCGCCGCCAAACCGCCGGCGCAATTCATCGCGCAGTTCGGCCGGGGTCAGGTCGGTGGTGTCGAGCACGCTCTCGGCGGTGCTGCGCAACGGGGCAGTGAAGGTGCGCTCGCGGGCGATGCCATCCTCGGCCGGCCGGTCTGGCGCGAGCGGGTGGCGACGGCGGGTCTCGTCGTAGCGCCGGATGAGTTCGCTGCCCGAGCAATCGAGATAGAGGATTTCCGGGCTGACACCGGCGATTGAGCGGACGATCTGCGGCAAGGCGGCCGGATCGAAGCCACGGCTGCGCACATCCATCCCGACCGCGACCGGGATCGCCCGGCCGGCGCCGAGGCCTTGCTCGACATAATCCTTGAGCATCGTCGCCGGCAAATTCTCGACGCAGTCCCAGCCCATGTCCTCGAGCGCGTCGAGAACGGTCGATTTGCCCGCGCCGGACATCCCGGTGACAAGCAACAGGCGCGGCTTCTGTTCCGGTCGCCGGTCGATCACTCGGCGGTCCTGCTCACTGGCGCTTGAGACCAAGGCGGTCGAGCGCGACGGCAATCTTGGACGGAGCCGACGCAGTCAATGCATCGATACTGATCACCGGCAGCGCCACACCGAGGATCTGCCGTTCGCGGTCATCATCCGGCAATCGCTCGATATCGCTGGCGAGAACGACCAGCAGCGCGACCGGCACGTCGTCGACATGGTCCATCTCGACAATCCCGATGCCACGAATCTCGAGCTTGCCGGCGATGGTCGATGGCGCTGAGGCGATCAGGCGGTCACCATCGCGCCGAAGCATGGTCTGGTCGTCGCTGACCAAGGCGAAGCCGCGGTCGAGCAGGCGCAAGGCAAGGTCGGATTTGCCCGATCCGGACGGGCCGCTGATGACCACCGCGCGGCCGTCGCTGGCGACGGTGCTGGCGTGGACCATCTCGGACGACAGGCGCGGCGCCGTCATGACAGGATCGCGGCCGGCACGGAGATGGTGAAGCGCGCGCCCGATGGCGCATCGTCGCGGTCCTGCACGTCGATCTCCCCATTGTGGCCTTCGACAATTGCGCGCGCGATCGCCAGGCCGAGGCCGGAATGGCGGCCGAAATTCTCACTGTCGGGCCGGACCGAATGAAAGCGGTTGAAGATCGCTTCGCGGGCCTCCGCCGGAACGCCCGGGCCTTCGTCGTCGATGCGGATCAGGACCCGGTCGCCGACTCGCGTGGCGGCGATCTCGACCAGCCCGCCGGGCGGCGAAAAACCGATCGCATTGTCGATGATATTGTCGATCGCCCGCGCCAGCCGGTCGGGCTTGCCGAGCACCATCGCGCTTTCGCGCCGCGGGCGGGCAAAAGCGATGCGCGCGTCGCCGGTTTCGCGGCGGTGCTCCCAGGCTGACACCAACTGTTCGATCAGCGCCCCCAGATCGACTTCCTCGAAGCGCGCCCGGGCCAGCTCGGCGTCGGTCCGGGCGGCCTCGCTGATGTCGCCGATCAGCCGGTCGAGCCGCAGGACGTCGTCGCGCGCCACCGCGATCAGCCGTTCGCGCAGCTTCGGATCATCAATCCGGTCGAGGCTGTCGAGCGCCGAGCGCAACGACGCGATTGGATTCTTGAGCTCGTGGGTGACGTCGGCGGCGAACGCCTCGATATTGTCGATCCGCTGCCGTAGCGACTGGCTCATATCCGACACCGCCCGGGCGAGCAGGCCGATCTCGTCGCTGCGCGACGGCAGCCGCGGTACCTTGACCTCGCGCGCCCGGCCAAGCCGGACTCGATGGGCGGCCAGCGCCAGCCGGCGCAACGGGCGGACGATGGTCCGGGCGAGGAACAGCGACAATAAAACCGACAGGATCGCGGCGAACGCCAATGCGGCGCCGAGCGCCCGACGCTGGCTGCGCACTGTGCGCGTGAAGTCACGGTCGTTGGCGGTGACGAGCAGAACGCCGTTGCCGGTCCGCGCGGCGGCCGAATAAACCGGCGTCAGGTCGGGTGCATTGCGCACCGCGCTTTCGACCCTGCCGCTTTTTTCGGCGTCGCGGGCTTCGGGCCAGGCGGCGGTGCGGTCGATTGCCGGCTCGGCAAAATCGTCGATCGGCTTGGCCCCGACCAGGGCATTGAAGCCGCGGTCGAGCGCCCGCGCCGCATCCTTGTTCCAGCGCTGGGTCGCCGGGTCGCGCAATTGGTAAGTCGGCCCGGTCGTCCGCCAACTGTCTTCGACCAGCCGACCGCGCGCATCGTAGAGCCGGATCCGGCTACCATTCGAGCTAGCGATTGCAGCCAGGGTAGTGGCGCGCTTGGCCAGCGGCACCGCATCGAGCGTGGTCGCGGCAATCGCCGCTTTGTCCTTGGTCTGCCGAATGCGCTCCCGGCTCAACTGGTTGCGAAAGGCATCGAGGTAGAGAATCGTCAGCGCAACCAGCGCCAGGGTCAGGATGTTGACCGCGAGGATCCGGTGGGCGAGGGTCCACCGCCCCGACCAACTCAGGGTCAGCTCGTCGTCGTCGTCGGGGCTCACCGCCTTACTCATCGTCGAACCGGTAGCCGACGCCATAGAGCGTCTCGATCGCATCGAAACTGGAGTCGACGGCGCGGAACTTGCGGCGGATGCGCTTGATGTGGCTGTCGATCGTGCGGTCGTCGACGTAGACATCGTCCTGATAGGCGATGTCGAGCAGCTGGTTGCGGCTTTTGACCACCCCGGGGCGCTGCGCCAGCGCCTCGAGGATCATGAACTCGGTCACCGTCAGGGTCACGTTGCGGCCGTCCCACACCACCTTGTGCCGCGCCGTGTCCATGGTCAGCCGCTGGCGGACGAGCAGCGGCACCTCGGGCTCGTCGCGGGTCGCGGTGACCTCGTCCTTGGCGAATTCCTGCCGGCGCAGGATGGCGCGAATGCGCGCGATCAGCAGCCGCTGCGAGAACGGCTTGGCGATATAATCGTCGGCGCCCATCGCCAGCCCGAGCGCCTCGTCCAACTCATCGTCCTTCGACGTCAGGAAAATCACCGGCATCGAACTCGTCTCGCGTAATCTGCGAAGCAGCTCCATCCCGTCCATCCGCGGCATCTTGATGTCGAACACGCCGAGGTCCGGCGGATTTTCGGCAAATGCCTTGAGTGCCGTGTCACCGTCCGAATAGACGCGGGTGATGAACCCTTCGGCCTGGAGCGCGATGGAGATCGACGTGAGAATATTGCGGTCGTCGTCGACCAGCGCGATCACTTGGCTCATTCATGGCCTTCGAGGACAGCTTGCCGGAGTGACCCGGCTTAGCCAGCGTCTTCCCTCGAAACAAGCACTGCCCCTTTTTGGGAAAGTCGACC
>JBDSGH010000033.1:0-4175 GCA_039919095.1 Sphingomicrobium sp.
TGCATGGTGTCGTGGATCGCGAGGCCGGCGGTGACCACGCCGCCCGGCGAGTTGATGTACATGAACACGTCCTTCTTCGGGTTCTCGGACTCGAGAAAGAGCAGCTGGGCAGTGATCAGCGAGGCCATATGGTCCTCGACCGCGCCGGTGACGAAGATGATCCGCTCGCGCAGCAGCCGCGAGTAAATGTCGAAGCTGCGTTCGCCCCGGTTGGATTGCTCGATGACGATTGGAACGAGCTGCGAAGCGATGTCGTGATGGTCCATGATGATGCGCGGGTCCTTGTGCATTGGTCATGCCTACATCGGGGCAAAGGCGGCAAGGTTCAAGCGCGCCGTCGCGGGCCAAAGAAAAGGGCGGCCCCCGATGGCGGCCGCCCTTCTCCGATCGATGACTGCGTTTGCTACATCTTGAGCGATACGCGGCCGTAGAAGTAACGGCCCGGCAGATCGTAGGCGCTCGGGTCGAAGTTGTTGATGTCGCAGGTGAAGCACCCCGGAGCCTTGACGTTCATGAAGTTGTTGACGCCAAGCGCAACCCCGAACCGGTCCTCGTAGAACGGGGGAGTCCAGCGCAGCTGGAAGTCGGAGTAGAGCCGCGCCTTCATGTGATTGCCGTCGGACTCGACCAGGCTCGAAATGTAGCGGCCGGTCAAAGTCGCTCCGATCGGGCCCCGATCCCAATCGAGAATTCCGATCGACTTGTATTTCGGGAAAGCCTGCGAGGGGCTGCCCTGCTCGGTTCCTTCGCGGTCGATCACCAACTCCCCATTGGTCGTCGGCACGATCACCGAATATTTGCTCAGGAAGGTGTTGTTCCAGGTGAAGTTGAACTGTCCGATCGGAAACGCCGGGAAGCGGTAGGCAATGTTGAGATCGACGCCTTCGGTCTCGATCCCGGCGATGTTCTGCAGCAGACCCTGAACCTGGGTCAGCTGGCCGGCACCGGCGCGAGTAACCAGCGCGCACGCGCCGGCATCGCCCTGCACCACGCACTGGTCGAGCGTAACCGCGGCATCGACGGTCTGGACCGCGCCCTTGAGCTTGATGTTGTAGTGGTTGACCTCGATCGACAGGCCCGGAACGACCGACGGGCTGTAGACCCCGCCGAACACCCAGCTGCGCGAGGTTTCCGGAAGCAGGTTCTCATTGCCCCCGACCAGCACCGAAATCTGCGGGTTGACCTGTTCATAGCTGCCATCGGCCGGAACGCCCGCCGCGATGCAATTGGCCTTAACCGCGGCATCGTTGAGGAAGTTGCGCGGCGCCGCGCTGTCGTTCGAGCACGGATCGCTCAGCGTCTGGTCGAACCGCGACGCGGTCCCGAACAATTCGCCAATCGACGGAGCGCGGAAACCCTCGGCAAACGAACCGCGCAAACGCAGGTCGCGGATCGGCTTATAGTTGATCCCGCCCTTGAAGGTGGTCGTGGAACCCGACGAGGAATAGTCCGAGAAGCGGACCGCGCCGTTGAATTCCAGGAGCTCGAGGAATGGCTCGCCCGAGACGATCGGCGCGTTGATTTCCGCATAGGCTTCCTTGACCGAGTAGCTGCCCTTGGTCGGCAGCGCGGGAATGTCCGAGCTGAAGCCGGCGGCGACCACCGGATCGGGATCGAAGCGGCCCTTGAGCTTGCGATATTCGACACCGCCGGCGACCCCCAACGGTCCACCCGGAAGATCGAGGATGCTGCCCGAGACGTTGCCGGTGAAGTCCCAGGTGGTCTGCTCGCTGCTGTCGTGCTGGACGAAGCCGACATAGTCGATCATCGCCTGGGTGATCGACCCGATGCCGCCGAACAGGTTGAACGGGACGCACGCACCGGTGCATTGGTCAACCGGGCCGAGCGCAGTGCGCAGATGGTCCGAATTGATGTTGCCGTACATCGTCTGCTTGGCCTTGTTGCGGCCGTAGTTGGCATTGACGTCCCAGAACCAGTCGCGGCCGCCCACTCCGAACCGGCCATCGAGCGACAGGACACCATAATAAGTGTCGACCGTCTGGTTGAAGCGGCGCGGACCGCCTTCGACGAACCGGCGATAGATGAGGTCGGTGTTGGTCGAGTCGAGATCGACCCCGAACGGATTGAACGGATTGGTCGCATCGACCACGATCGAATCGAGCACCGGCGTGATGCCGGCGGCCACTCCGATGCCGAACGGCAGCGGCGCTGCCATGTTGTTCGACTTGCGGCGGTTGGCGATGATCTTGCCCGAGATGTTGATCGAATCCGACAGCTCGTGGTGGACGCTGGCGAAGCCGCCGAAGCGCTCGAGCGGGATCTGCATGAAGTTGAACGGCGCAAAGTTGAACCGGTCATCCGGGCTGACGAAGTCGCGGAAGTCGGCTGGCACCGACGGACGGCCGGTGACCGGCGCAATCAGCGTCAGATCCTGGCCGAACACGATGTAGCGGCCGTTGGGCAGGAAGCTCGAGCAGCCGCCGTCCACGCAGGTGTTGGAATAAGGCGCCGGGAATGCCGAGATCGAACGATCGCCCGCCGAAACCGAATTCTGCTTCACGTAATTGCCGCCGACCACGAACTGGGTCGGTCCGTCGCCGCCATTGCCCCAGCTGAGCTGGTAGTTCTGGCTGAACCCATCGCCTTCCTCGAGGTAGGAGCCGAGTTGGGCCGAGGCGACGAAGCCCTTCTGGCGGCGCTTGGTGATGATGTTGACCACGCCGGCGATGGCGTCGGACCCGTAGATCGCCGAGGCGCCGTCCTGCAGCACTTCGACACGCTCGATCGCGCTTTCGGGAATGGAGTTGAGATCGGTCGAGCCGGGAACGCCGCTGGCCGAGGCGCCGTTGACGTAGCGCAGGCCGTCGACCAGCACGAGCACGCGGCGCGACCCCAAGTAACGCAGATCGATCTCGGCCGCACCGGCGCCGACGCCGCCACCGTCGGGCGGATTGCCGAGGTTACCAGAATTGTTGAACTTGCTGTTGAAGCCGCCGCCCGAGCTGGGCAGGCGCTGGAGCACGTCGTTGATCGAATTGAGGCCGGTCTTGGCGATATCGTCCTGGTCGACGAACACGATCGGCGAATCCTGCGCCAGCGGGTCGCGGCGGATGCGCGAACCGGTGACGACGATCTCGTCCTGGCTACCAACTTCGGTGGACGGAGCAGCCTGAGCCGCCGTGACGTCGGCCGGCGGCAAGGTGCTTTGCGCCTGGGCGCTCGATGATCCGACGACGATTGCAGCCAGCGCTGCGCCAGCGCGAAGGGCGATTTCGACCCGCTTCATAATATTTCCCCCGTTGAATCGCGGCCGTTTGGGCCGCGTAAACGGGATATCTCTAGGTGAGGCGCAACGCCGGAGAAAGGGTCAGAGTCACCATCAAGTCACATTCTATGTTGAGTGGTGCAATTAATCTACACTTCTGCCGGTCCAGATGCGTGTCCAGGTGCGGGCAGCGCGAGATAGGCCAGGCGGCGCATTTCGCGGCGGCCGCGGGTGACGGTGTCGAGGATCAGCCCGGCAAAGAAGCACAGCACGGCGACAATCCCCATTCCAGTGACCAGGATCGCGGTCGGCACGCGCGGCACCAGTCCGGTGTCGAGGTAGGTCAGGATTAGCGGGATCGAGAGTAATAGCGCCGCGATCACCAACAGCGCACCGATCGAGCCGAAGAACAGCACCGGCCGTTCGATCCGGTAGAGCGTGGCAATGGTCTTGAGGATCCGCCAGCCATCGGAAAAAGTCGACAGTTTGGACTCCGACCCCTCGGGCCGGGCGCCATAAGCGGTTTCGACCTCGCCGACCGGCATCCGCAGCTCGAGCGCATGGACGCTCATCTCGGTCTCGATCTCAAAGCCCGACGAGAGCACCGGAAAGCTCTTGACGAAGCGACGCGAAAACACCCGGTAGCCGGAGAAAATGTCGGAGAAGCTGCGGCCGAACAGCCCCGACAGAAGGCCGGTGAAGAGCCGGTTGCCGAGCACATGGCCGCCGCGATAGGCGTCCTTCTCCTGATGCTTGCGAGTGCCGACGACCATGTCGAGCTGCTCGACGAGGAGCTGGTCGACCATCGCCGGCGCCGAGCCCGGGTCATAGGTCAGGTCGCCGTCGGCCATCACGTAAACGTCGGCGTCGATGTCGGCGAACATGCGGCGCACGACATGGCCCTTGCCCTGCTGCCGCTCCGAACGAACCACCGCGCCCCCGGCCGCCG
>JBDSGH010000034.1:0-17961 GCA_039919095.1 Sphingomicrobium sp.
GATGCCAAGCTCGTCGATGTCGTCCTTGTCCCATTCGATGAACGTGCGGTCGTCCATCGCGCCATTGCCGACCGGCACCGTCTCGGTCAGCAGCCGCTCGGTCAGGATGAAGCCGCCGACATGTTGCGACAAATGCCGGGGCATGCCGATCATCTGCTCGGCGAGCTTGACCGTTCGCCTGAGGTGCGGGTCGCTCAAATCGAGCCTGGCATCGCTGGTCCGCTCGGCGACCGGCTCGTCGCTCATTTGCCCCCAGATGGTCGAGGCGAGTGCCGCCGTGACGTCGTCGGACAAGCCCATCACCTTGCCGACCTCGCGGATCGCGCTGCGCGGGCGGTAATGGATCACGGTCGCGGCGATGCCGGCGCGGTGGCGGCCGTATTTTTGATAGATATGCTGGATGACTTCCTCGCGCCGCTCATGCTCGAAATCGACGTCGATGTCGGGCGGTTCCTTGCGCTCCTCGGAGATGAAGCGCTCGAACAGCAAGTCGCTGGTCGCTGGATCGACCGCGGTGATGCCGAGGCAGTAACAGACCGCGCTGTTGGCCGCCGACCCGCGCCCCTGGCACAGGATCGGCGGGTCGAGGCTGCGGGCGAAGGCGACGATGTCGTGGACGGTCAGGAAATAGCGCGCGAAGTCGAGCTTCTCGATCAGCACGAGCTCGTGGCGGAGCTGCTTTTCGACCTTGGCGGGAGTGCCATCGGGCCAGCGCTGCCTTGCGCCGTCCCACGTCAGATGCTCGAGATGCGCTTGCGGGCTGCGCCCCTCGGGCACCGTCTCGAGCGGATATTCGTAGCGCAATTCATCCAGGCTGAAATCCAGCGAGTCCGCAAATTCCCGTGTTGCTGCAATGGCTTGCGGCCAGCGGTCAAACAATCTCATCATAGCCGTACACTTCTTCAAATGGCGCTCGGCATTGGCGTTGAGGAGATAGCCCGCAGTGGCGATGGTGACCTTTTCGCGGATGCAGCTCATCACGTCCTGCAGCGGCCTGCGGTCGGGCGCATGGTAATGGACGTCGTTGGTGGCGAGGATCGTGCAGCCATTGGCCTTGGCGATCCGGTCGAGCCGTTCGATCCGCGCCGCATCGTCGCCGCGATAGAGGTAGGACGCCGCGACATAGCGCAGTGACGGCAGCGCTTGACGAAGCCGCGGCAGCTCGGCCTCGAAACCCTCTCCGGGCCAGGCGATGAAGGCGATGCCGTCCTGATGGTCGGTGACGTCCGCCAGGCTCAACTCGCACGCGCCCTTCCTGGCCCGCATCTTGCCCAGGCTGAGCAGCCGCGACAGCCGGCCATAGGCTGCGCGGTCCGTGGGATAAGCGAGCAGCGACGGCGCATCGGTCAGGTCGAGGCGGCAGCCGATCAGCGGCCGCAGTCCGGCGCCCTTGGCCGCGCTGTGCAGCCGCACCACTCCGGCCAAGCTGTTGCGGTCGGCGATGCCGATCGCGTCCATGCCCAGCTCGAGCGCGCTGAGCACCAGCTCGATCGCGTCCGAAGCACCGCGCAAAAAACTGAACGGGCTGGTCACTCCAAGCTCGACGAACGGCGACCGCGGGATGGTCTCAATAGGCCCGTCGCGGACCAGCGTCTTGCGCGCGAAATTGGTATATTCGGGCATCAGCCGGACAGCCCGTGGATGAACCAGTCGGGCGCGCCGCCGCGGCCGTCGCCGATCACCCCCTCGCGATAGATCCAGAAGCGGCGGCCGGCCGAATCCTCGACCCGGTAATAATCGCGCAGCCGGCTGTTGGACGGCGCCCGCCACCATTCGGGCGCGATCCGCTCGGGTCCCTCGACCCGCGCGATGTCGTGCACCGCGCGCCGCCACACGAAACGCCGCGGCACGCCTTCGGGCGTCGCATAAACCACCGCGATCGCCTCCGGCTGGTCGAGCAGGCGCTGCGGTCGCATCCTCCCCTCCCGCATGCGGCAGGGGTCGGGGGCGGGCCGGTCGTCAAGCGCCGGGCTCCACCCGCTCGCCACTTCGGGCAGGTGGCTTTCGCGGGGGCGCGGCCGGCGCACCCGCTCGGGCCCAAGCTTGACGCTCAAGCGGTCGATCAGCCGGGCGATGTCGCGCGTCCCGCTGGGCTCCTCGACCAGGCTCTCCTGGGCGCCGCCGAGGGGTTCGGTCCAGCTCGCCTCGAGCCCGAAACCGTCGAAGCCATATTCGGCATCGAGCGCGCCCACCTGGTCGGCCAGCAAGCGCTGGAGATGCTTCGGCTCGCGGCTCGGGATCGAGGTCGCGACGCTCGCCACCGCCGTGCTGCCGTCGACCCGGAACCCGGTCAGCGCCAGCCTCCGCGCGCCCAGCTGCCGCCGCTCGAGTTGCGCGACCAGGTCGGGGATCAAGCGCTCGAGCGCCTGGGCCGCGGCCTCGCCATGGGTCACCGGTTCCTCGAGCCGCAGCAGGCTGCGCGGCGGCGGCTCGAACGGCGTTGCGGTCAGCGGCTCGGGCTTGCGCCCCAAGGCGCGATCGAGCGCATCGAGCGGATTGTCGGCCTCGCGAAACCGCCGCGCGAGCGAACGGCGCGGCACTCCGACCAGCGCCCCGATGGTCTTGAGCCCAAGCCGCTCGAGCGTCCGCACCGCCTGCGGCGACAGGCGCAATGCGGCGACCGACAGGGGGGCGAGGAGCGCGGCCAAGTCCCTTTCCCCTCGAGGGAGGGGGTGGGATGAGGGGGCGTACCGCGCCAGCGCCCACGCCGCGCCCGCGGTCGGTGCAATGGTGATCCGCGTGGTCAGCCCGAGCCTTGCAAAGCGTCGACGCATATCCTCGACCAGCGCCGCCTCGCTGCCGAACAGATGCGCCACTCCGGTGACGTCGAGCCGGAGGCCGTCGCGACCGTCGACTTCGACCAGCGGCGACCACCGCGCCGCCCACCGCGCCAGCCGCTCGACCAGTGCCGCATCGCCCGCCGGATCGGCCGCGACCGCGATCAGCTTTGGCTCGAGCGCCCGCGCATCGGTCAGCCGCGCGCCGGGTCGTGCGCCGCACTCGGCCGCGCTGCTGGTCGCCGCCAGGATGAGCGGCCCATGGGTGCCCTCGATCGTCAGCACGACCGGAGCGTCAGGCGGACAGTCGTGCCCCGAAATGCGCTGCCAGCGCTCGATCGCCAGGTGCGGCCACCATATGCACAGGATGCGCTGCTCCGGCGTCATGGGCGAAGTCCCACCGGCCCGGCGCCATCCCGCGGGCACGGAACAGCTCGGCGTCCCACGCCGGCGCGCCCGGCGCGCGCGGATCGAACGGGTGGGCGAGGCTCGGCCGGCTCGCCACCCGCCACCGCATCCGCGCCCCGCTCAGATTGGCCGCCCCGCCCAGCCGCACCAGCCAGCACGCCACGCCCGACCGCTCGGCGGCGACCGCAAGCCGCCTCGTCGCGGTGAAGTCCAACACCGCCGGATCGCCCCACAGTTCGCCGATCACGGCGCCCAAGGCGGCGCATCTTAACCCTTCCTCCATCGCCCACAGCACCGATCGGGCGTCGCGTGCGGTGACGTGGATAAGATCGCCAAAATTGCCGGAAACCCCGCCCAGCCCGGGTGGATAAATTCGCCCGGCCTCAAGGATCGCCATTCGCTCCTGGACCCACAGCAGCGGCTTGCCGCGCTCGATCTGGGCGGTGAGGAAGCCGACCCAGCCGCCATCGCGCGGGTGCGCGGCGAACAGTTCGGACAGCGTCGGCCTGACCGGCTGGGGCACGGTCCAGCGCTCGCCCGGACCCCTCGGGATCGGACGTTCGACAGCCGGCCGAATGGGCACAATGGACCCTCCGCCGGCGACCAGGGAAAGACCTCTCGCCACACGACTCGCAACGCTTATGTTCTAGTTTTGTTCTTATACGCCGAGTCCCCGGCGCGGAGTCAATGGACAGCGAAACCTACCCTAGCCTGCTGCCACAGGCCGCGTCAGGCGGCGATCTTGCCCATCGCCGGCGGCCGGCCTTCGACCTCGGTCAGGAAGGTGCGAATTTCCGCCACCACCCGGCCCAGCGCGAGGCGGTCGACTGCAAAGCCGGTATGGCGAGTATCGATCTCGACCGCCTTGTCGACCTCATGGGCAAGGCCGCGGGCGGCACTCGGCGCGACGATCCCGTCGCGGCGCGACCACAGGGCCAGGAACGGCACCGGTGGCTTCCCGGCAAACCGTTCGAACGGCGGCTGGTTGACGTCGTGGCCGGCAATCCGTTCATAAATTTCACGAACGTTGGTGTTGGTCTTGAGGTCGCCCGAAAAGGGGGAGCCGAGGGTGACTACCGCGCGCACCTTGCCGGGATGGCGAAAAGCCAGCTCTCGAGCGAACAGCCCGCCGAGGCTCCACCCGACCAGCAGCACCTTGCGCCGGCTGCGCAGCGCGTCGAGCCGCTGGTCCAGCAGTTCGAGCGTATTGGCCTTTGCACCACGGTTGACCCCGAGCAGCCACGGGTGGGCCCGCCATCCGGCCCGGGCGAGTGCGCGGCGCAGCTCCATGGTCGTCCGGTCGGTCGCTAGAAAGCCGGGAATGACCAGCGCCGGCGGCCCGCCTTCGGGCCCGCGCGGGGTCAGCGGGCCCAATCCCGAAAGCAGCCGCGGCATGTGCCACATGACCTCGGCTACCCGGCTCCAGCCCGACGGCGCGAGGTCGTCGCGGAGGAGCTGATCGGGCTCCGGGCCGAGTGGCGCAGGTCTCCGTTCCCACTTCATGTCATTAAAAATGGGTTATTTTCGTTACTGAAACAAGAATGGTTGCTGATCAGGATGCAATTTTCAGGAACTTGTCGATTTCGCGCACCACCTGGGCGGACGTTCGGCGCGACACTCCAAACGCCATGTGGGTGCAGCGAAACTCGACTTCATGGTCGCGCTCATGATCGAGTCCACGCGCCGCCCGCGCGGCAACGATCCCGTCGCGCCGCGACCAGATTGCGAGGTGCGGCACCGGCGGCTTATCGGTAATCCGCGCGATCGGCGGCTGGTCGACCTTGTGCCCGGCGACCCACTCGTAGAGCCGCCAGACATTGTTCTGCTTGGGATCGCCCGAGAATGGCGAACCCAGCGTGACCACCGCCCGCACCTGGCCGGGAAAGGCCCGCGCCAGTTCGCGCGCGAACACTCCGCCGAGGCTCCACCCGACCAGCAGCACCGGTTGCCCACCACCGACCTCGTCGAGCCGCTGGCCGAGCCGCTCGATTGTGTCGGCCGTGGCCCCGCGGTTCCAACCCATGTTCCACCCATGCACCCGCCAGCCGCCCTCGCCGAGCGCTTTGCGCAGCGCGATCGTAGTGCGGTCGGAGGCGACGAAGCCGGGCACCACCAGCGCCGGCGCCCCATCCACCGGACCGCGCGGGCCGAGGTGGCCGAAGCCGCGCCAAAAGCGCGCGAACAGCCACGCGAATTCGTGAATCCGGCGCCAGTTGGCCGGCGGCCGGTCGTCGCCTTGCCAGCTCAGAGGAATTCGCCGCCCATCATCTGCTGGAGCGCTTTCGGCAGCCGCACCCGGCCGTCCGCGGTCTGGTGGTTCTCAAGCAACGGAACGAGGATTCGCGGCGACGCCAACGCGGTGTTGTTGAGGGTATGGGCGAAGCGCACCTTGCCGTCGGCGCCGCGGTAGCGGAGGTTGGCGCGGCGCGCCTGCCAGTCGTGCAGGGTCGAGCAGCTATGGGTCTCGCGATATTTGCCAAGGCTCGGCACCCAGCTCTCGAGATCGTTCATGCGAAACTTGCCGAGGCCCATGTCGCCGGTCGAGGTTTCGACCACCTGGTACGGGATTTCGAGCTTCTGAAGCAGCATTTCGGCCAGCCCAAGCAGCTTGGCGTGCCACTCGGCCGACAGCGCCTCATCGGCTTCGCACAGCACATATTGCTCGACCTTGACGAACTGGTGGACGCGCAGCAGCCCGCGCACGTCCTTGCCGGCGCTGCCCGCCTCGCGCCGGAAGCAGGGCGAGTAACCGGCGTAGAGGATCGGCAATTTGTCGGCTTCGACGATCTCGCCCGAATGGAGCGAGGTCAGCGCAACTTCGGCGGTCCCGGCGAGCCACAGATCGTCATTGCCGAGCTCGTAGGTTTCGTCCCGGTGGCCGGGGAACTGGCCCTGGTTGGTGAACGCCTGCTCGCGCGCCAGCGCCGGCACGGTGATCGGCGCGAAGCCGGTCTCGGCGAGGGTTTCCAGCGCCCACGCCATCAATTTGACCTCGAGCAGCGCCAGCCGCCCCTTGAGGCAGTAGGTGCGCGAGCCCGACACCTGGGTGATCCGCGACAGATCGGCCCAGTCGTTGTGCTCGATCAGCGCGACATGGTCGAGCGGCTTGAACTGAAATTCGGGCGGCTGGCCTTCGGTGCGGACGATGGTGTTGCTGCTCTCATCCGGCCCCACCGGTGCGCCTTCCCACGGGATATTGGGCAGCTGAAGCATAAGCACCTTGAGTGCGGTCTCACGCTCGTCGAGCGTCGTCGCCAGCTCGCCGGCGTCGGCCCCCGCCTGCTTGGCCGCGGCCGCCAGCTCGGCGCGCTGCTCGGGCGTCGCCGACTGAAATTGCGAGCTGATCGCGTTGCGCGTCGCGCGCAGCCCCTCGATGCGCGTCTTGAGCCCGCGCACCTCGCTCTCGAGCGCCATTAGCTGATCGAGGTCTAGCGCCACCCCCTTGTCGCGGATGGCGCCCTCCACCGCGTCGCGGTTGGCCTTGACGAACTCGATCCCAAGCATCGCCCGCCACTGCGCGAAAGCTCGGCGCGAGGCAAGTTCGGGCGGGCATTGCGGCGAGTCGGGAGTTTCGCCTAAGCCCGCGAGCCATGCCGTCCGGCCTCATTGCCCTGCTCGACGATGTCGCCGCGATCGCCAAGGTCGCCGCGGCCTCGATCGACGATGTCGGAGCGGCCGCGGGCAAGGCCACGGCCAAGGCGGCGGGCGTAGTGATCGACGACACTGCGGTCACCCCGCGCTACGTCACCGGCCTGTCGCCCAAGCGCGAACTGCCGATCATCGGCAAGATCGCGCTCGGCTCGCTGCGCAACAAGTTGCTGGTCATCCTCCCGGTCGCGCTGCTGCTGGCGGCGTTCGCGCCGTGGGCGATTACGCCGCTACTGATGCTCGGCGGGTCCTATCTGGCGTTTGAAGCGACCGAGAAGATCATCGAGGTGATCAGCGGCGATCATCATTCGCAAGAGGAATTGTTCGAGGCCGACACGGCGGCCGAACTCGAGGCGCGCCAGGTTTCCGGAGCGATCCGCACCGACTTCATCCTCTCGGCCGAGATCATGGCGATCGCGCTCGCCAGCATCGAGGCGATGAGCTTGGCGCTGCAGGCCGGGGCACTGGTGGTGGTCGCAATCGCGATCACCATCGGGGTCTATGGCGTGGTCGCGATCATCGTGAAGCTCGACGACATCGGCCTCCATCTCGCCGGGCGCGGCGCCGCCGCCAGCCGCGCGATCGGCCGCGGGCTGGTCGAGGGTGTGCCCAAATTGCTCCAGACGCTGTCGGCGGTCGGGACCGCGGCGATGCTTTGGGTCGGTGGCGGCATCCTGCTCCACGGCATCGAGGATCTCGGGTTCGAAAGTTTGCCCGACGCGGTCGCAGACTCCGCGACTGCGATCGCCCACCAATTCGGCCCGTTGAAACCGGTCATGGACTGGCTCGGCAACGCGGTCGCGGCGGCGATCGTCGGGTTGCTGATCGGGGTCGTGCTGGTCGCGATCGTGCGCCAGTTCACCCGCCATCCGGAGAAACTTGTGGTCGATTAGGTCCGCGCCGCGATCCGCTAGTCGAAGTGCAGCCGGCGGTAGCTGCCGCGGAAATAGAGCAACGGGTCGAGCGTCGGGTCGAAGCTCGCCTTGACCACCCGGCCGATCAGGATGTGGTGGTCGCCGCCGTCGTGGACCGCATGGCGCTCGCATTCGAACACGCTCAGAGAGCCGCCCAGCACCGGCGCTCCAAACTCGCCCGGCGACCAGTCGTTGGGGCCGAAGCGGTCCTCGTCCCGGGTCGAAAAGCGGATCGAGGCGGGCTGCTGACCGGTTTGCAGGACGTTGACCGCGAAATGGCTCGTGGCGGTCAGCGCCGGGGCGCACGCCGCCGCCTTGTGGAGGTTGACCAGCAGCAGCGGCGGATCGAGCGAGACCGAGGTGAAGCTGTTGGCGGTGATCCCGAACGGCTGCCCGGCCTGGTCGAAGCAGGTGATGACCGTAACCCCGGTGGCGAAGCAGCCGAGCGCGTCGCGCAGCGTGCGCGAATCCGACCCGGTGCGATATTCGGCGCTGTTCGAATGATCGGCCATGCCCGAAAGGCTATACAGCCCGCGCCCGTTCACTCAATCGCCAGCAGCTGCGCCGCGCTTGCGGCAAGGATCGCGTCGAGCGTCGAATCGACCGAATCCGACACCAAATAGAGCGGCTGGAAGACATCGTTGCGATAAGCGGTGCGGACCGCGCGCGGGATCGAGAATGGCACGCGTTCGACCGTGTCGCTCTCGAGGCTGAGGTGGGCCTCGCCGAAACTCGACGCGAGGCCGGCGCCGAGGATCTTGAGCTCGCCGCCTTCGCGCGCCAGCCCGAATTCGACGCTGTGCCAGTAAATCCGCGCGACCCGCTTGCCGTGGCCGGCGGCGATCGCCGCTCCGCCAAGCCGCCCGACATGCTCGATCATCGCGGCGAAGCGGTGGTTGGCGAGCATCGGGATGTGGCCGAACAAATCGTGGAAGCAATCGGGCTCCTCGAGATAATCGAGCTCAGACCGCTTGCGGATAAAATTGCCAACCGGGAACACCCGCTCGGCGAGCATGGCGAAGAAGATGTCGTCCGGCACCAGGCCGGTCACCGCCACCGTCCGCCACGCGGTACGCGGCTCGAGGATCGCATTCAATTCGTCGAGGTCGGGCACGCCCGGGTGCGCCAGGCGCAGCAGGTCGATGCCGTCGAGGAACGGAGTCACCACGCGCGACCCAAGCAGTTCGACCTGGCGCGCGAACAGCAGGTCCCACACCGCATGGTCGTCACTGGTGAACGCGTCCCACCGCTGCGGCACGACATAGTCGCGCCAGCCGGAGGGCTGGTCGGTGGTGGCGTGGGCTCTGTGCAACATGGTCGAACTCCTTTCGGGCACAATAAAAAACCCGCCGAGCGGAGGCTGGCGGGTTGCGGCTGGCCGGTCTGTCGCGCGCGCGTCAGCCGGGGCCAGCCCCACGGATATAATAGCTTGCCGGCGCCATTGCGGCGCGGTGGAGGCGGGTCGAGGCGGACGAGCCGATCATCGACCATGACCTAATCGGTCGCGCATGAACCGGCAATGGCCGGGCGTTAGCACCACCAACTCGTCGCTCTCTCAGAAAATCGGCAGGCCGTCCGATCGGATAATGAGTGCTGTCACTGCGAAGCTGGCGCACGATACAGCCCACGGGCTAGCCGCCAGTCTGCTCAGGAGGTTGGAGACAGAAATGGTGTTACGGGGAACCGGGCAATGATCTCGCTCGCGGTTTGCGGTGCCGATGTGCTGGGTCACGCGAACAGCTGCTGAGAAAAGAGCATTTGATAGCCGGTAACGAGCGTTGCGGATGTCAGCATGGTGGTCACCCCCAGCACGCCATAAATTTTTGGAGTGAGCCGGTAGGGCTCGGGGGTCGCCGCAGACGGTTCGTTTGCGCGTTCCTCTGCGGAACTTACTGTGATGGTGCGTTTCACCGAATTTCCCGACATCTTCATTCCCACCTTGTGTCCGGTCCGCGTCCCGCGGGTCCTGCGCAACGCTATTCACGAGGCATGCCAAGCGCAGGAAACTGCCATTCTATTGCTTATAGGGTCCGGCACTGACGGGCAGCGACACCAAGGTTCGGCGTGATCTCCTAACCGATGCACGCGCAGATCGCCCCAGCCGCTGGATCAGCTGAGCATCACACGTTCCAGTCTTGCAGTGAGTCATCGATCAGCAGGGGTTGATGTCCGCGTTTGACCCATCGCGCGCGTCAGTCCGCCAGGCACGCCTCTGCGATGGCTGTCACATGCGAAAGATCCGTGCCGCAGCATCCGCCCAGGACGGTAATCTGGGGAAAGCGCTGGCGCAGCTGGCGGTGGAGCTGAGCAAGCTCGGCGGGATCGCCCGCGTCGAGCTCGGTCATCGCGTCAAGCTCGGCGTGGCTGCATTTTGACGCATTTGCGCGCACGCCACGAATCCGTGAGGTCCAAGGCTCTTCCTCGCGCAGGACAGCGGCGAAATGCGTCGGGTGCGCGCAGTTGATCATGTAATAAGCTGGATAGCTTTCGGTGGCCTCATCTACGGCTTCGACCGCTCGGCCGAGTTCATCGCCGGTCGGCAATCGACCGTCCGTCTCAACGGTGAAGCTGATCACGATGGAAGCGCCGATTGATTTCGCAGCGCGGGCAACGCCTGTCGCTTCCGAGATGTTGGTCATCGTGATTGCCGACAGCAGGTCAGCACCTGCGGACACGAGCAGGCGCGCCTGGTGCGAGTGATAATCAGCCGCTTCCTCGACACTCATGGCGCGGCCCGGGTCGTAGCCATCGCCCCGTGGACCGATGCATCCGCTGATGATGACCGGCGTTTCAGGCGTGTCATATTCGCCCTTGAGCTCGACCAGCATCGTCACGGCGTCACGGTTGAGACTGTCGAGTTGGGACTGAGTGATCCCGAGCGGCTCCGCCCAGTCGGGACTCGCCCGCCAGGTGGCACTTTCCAGAACAAGCGCCGTCCGCACTCGGCGTGCCAGGTCGAGAAAGCCGCGAAAGTAGGTTTCGAGCGCGCGGCGTCCCTCATCCGTGCGCAGGAGGGTGATCGAGGCGAAGAACGGAATCTCGATTCCGCGGTTGAACAAGATGTCGGTTTCGAGGCCAGCGTCGGTTAGCGACAGGCGGTCGAGCTGGGGAAGCGGTAGTGCGGGCATGGTCGCGCTCCGAATGGACAATCAGTGAACCTAGGCGGCCATCCTCAATAACTCCAAGTCGCGGAAGTTCGGCTTTCGACAATTTGCCGATCGTCCGAGACGCCGGTGGCATCGCACACTTGCCGTCCAGGCCCCCCTGCGCCACCCTCAGCGGGACGCAGGAAGGGAACCACCATGGCACTGGAAGTGATCGGCGCGGGTCCGGGGCGGACGGCGACATTCTCGATGAAATTTGCGCTCGAGCATATCGGTTTCGGGCCGTGCTACCACATGGTCGAGGTGTTTCGGGGCGCGCGGCGCAACATCTCGCTGTGGCAGGACGTCGTTGACGGCAAGCCGGACTGGACCGCGATCTTTGAGGGCTACCGGTCGGTGACCGACAATCCGGCCTGCGTCTACTGGCGCGAGCTGGCCGAATATTATCCCGATGCAAAGGTCGTGCTGACCATTCGCGACGCCGAGGCATGGGTGGAATCGTGCAACGAAACGATCAATTCGCAGCGCCTGCTCGCTTCGCTCGCGGGAAGCGACCTGATGCGCATGTTGCAAGGAACGTATCTCCGCCAGTTCGGCGAGCATATCGATGATCCAAGCTGGATGGCGAATTGGTACCGGGCCTATAACCAGCAGGTGATCGACACCATCGACCCCGAGCGACTGCTGGTGTTTCACCCGAAGGACGGGTGGGAGCCGCTGTGCGATTTTCTCGGCGTGCCGATCCCGTCCGAGCCTTTTCCGAGGGTCAACAGCCGCGACGAACTCGGCGGCGCGTCGGACGAGCGCGGAGGGTTGCCGTCCGACCCGATCCTGCTCGAAGGATTTGCTACAGAATATATCGAAGGGCTGAGAGCCAAGGCCTTCAGTCGAGCCTAGCCGGCGCAGAATTTGGCCCCCGATTCTCCGTATAGTTTTTGTTAACCGTCATTGTTATACCCTCGGCAATGGCGGGGAGAATCGCGTGTTGTACGAGAATGACACCCGAGTCGGTGTCTACCAGGTCCTGGATGAGCTGATCGCCGGCACGTCGGTGCCGCCCGGGGTCAAGGGCACGGTCTATGCGATCATCGACCGGCTTCGCGCCAACGCCGCGCCGGCCGAAGATCTGCGCGGAGCCGAGCGGATTTCAATCGAAGTCCAGCGCCTTGAGCAGGCCCTTCGGCGGGGCGATGACGCGGCGGTCGGTGCCGCCCGCGACGCGCTCAAGTCGCTCGCCGCAACGTGGATCAACCGGGGCATCTTCGCCGCCCATTGATCGCGTCGCGACGCGATTTTCAGCCAATAGAACTCGGACAAGCGCGCGATTGTTTATCGGCGGCCGGCGGGAATGCAGTCGTCGCGGGTCAGCGGCCGCGGGGCGTTTGTGCGCAGCTTGAGCCGCGGCGTCAGCGCCGCCAGCCGGCGGACATAGGCGTCGGTGAACACGGTCGCGCAGGAGCGGCTCAGATGCGACCATTCGGGCAGGGTCAAACGGTGCACGGCCGGCGGCAGATCGTCGGCGTGGACGCCGACCGCGCGGGTATTGCGCAGTAGGGCGTCCCAGCCCTTGGACTTTGGAACTTGCGCCTCCTCGTTGACGCGCAGGTGGCGGTCGGACGGCGGCCGCACGAACACCACCTCGCCGCCGCGGGCGCGGATGGTTGCGACCGCCTTGACCGCGCGCGCCTGTCCCTTGGCGATGAGCTCGGGAGTGAACGGGAAGTCGTCCTTGAAGCCGTTCCACGCCCAGCGCGCGTGGGTGCGCAGCTTTCTGTCCGTCAGGATCCGCGGCCACATGTGGGTGGCGCGGTGCTCGCCCGGCTCCTCGAGCTTCCAGATGTCGTGATACGGCCCGTCAACCCCCGACCGGTAATCGCGGTCGAGCCGCGCGGCAAATACGCTTAGTCGGTAATTGGCGTCGAGGAACGCCAGCCGGCGCTGCAGCACATGGTCGATTTCGGCCGAGGCGCGTTTGGCCGGGCCGGAGAATTGGCCGCGCTTGTGGATGTAGCCGCCGTAGCCGTCGAACGGTTGGAAGAACATCGTGTCGGCCAGCCCAACGATCAAAAGGCCGTTGAACTTGGGGTTCGAAGCGACATCCTCAAGCAGGGTCAGCGCGCTGGTGCCGTGGATCGCCATCTGCACCGGGCGCAGGCCGGTCAGCGCTTCGAAACGGTCGAGGTCGGTGTCGAACAGGATGCGCGAATCGCCGACGATCGCGACCGGCGCGCCGGCCGAGCGGAGGCGTTCATTGGCCCACATCGTATCGCTGTCGTCGAGGTCGCCAGCGTGGAGGCCAAGCCGGCGCGCGTTATATTCGAGCGCGGCGGTGCCGATCAGCAGCGTGACCAGCGCGACCAGTGCAAGCTTGCCCCACGGTTGCCTGGGGATATCGCGGGTCGGCACCGGCTGGGCTTGGCCGGGGCGGTCGGACGCGGTCAGCCGCAGTCCCGCTGCAAGCGCGCCTTCGCGGGCGAGAACGCCGCTCGGCCGGGGCGTTGCGGGCGGCTTAGAACTGGAAGTAGATGAAGGCACTGCCCGTCCCCTGTTCCGCGACCACCGCCATCGCCATCGCCGCCCACGCCGTTGCCACCGCCCACGCCGGGGTCCGCTCGATCGCGATCTCGAGGGTCTGGTTGCGCATCGCCCAATGAGTGCCGACGATGCCCGCGACGATCACCAGCGCATAAGCCATCGGCAGCGCCCCGATCATCCCGATCGGCTTGACCTGGAGTCCGGCCATGGCCCGCAGCACGGTCGCCGCGCCGGCGAAATCATGCGCCCGGAAAAACACCCAGGTGATGTTGATCAAAACGAAGGTCAGCACGCCGATCATGACCAGGGTGAACCGGCCCGGCTCGAAACCGGCGAAGCGGGACTTGAGCCAGCGTTCGACCGACAGATAGAGGCCGTGCAGCCCGCCCCACGCGACGAACGTCCAATTGGCGCCGTGCCACAGGCCGCCGAGCAGCATCGTGCCCATCAGCGCGGCATAGGTTCGCGCCACGCCGTGGCGGTTGCCGCCGAGCGGGATGTAGAGATAGTCGCGCAGCCAGCTCGACAATGTGATGTGCCAACGGCGCCAGAAATCGGAGAAACCGATCGCTGCGTAAGGGAAGCGGAAATTGTCGGGCATGGCGAAGCCGAGGCACATCGCGACCCCGATCGCGGTGGTCGAATAACCGGCGAAGTCGCAGAAAATCTGGCCGCTGAACGCCAGCGTCGCGACCCACGCATCGAGTGCCATCGGAACGCCCTTGTGGGCATCGTAGACCTGTTCCACCACGGGCCCCAGGAAACCGTCGGCCAGGACCACCTTCTGGAACAAGCCAAGGGTGATCAGCGCCAGCCCGAAATAGATTTGGTGGCTGGTCGCCCGGCGCGGCTGCTCGAATTGCGGCACGAGCTCGGTCGGGCGCATGATCGGGCCCGCCACGAGATGCGGGAAAAAGGTCACGAACAACGCGTAATTGAGGAAGCTGCCGGCCGGTTTCGAGCGGCGCAGATAGACGTCGAGGGTATAGGACAAGGTCGCGAAGGTGTAGAAACTGATGCCGACCGGGAGCACGATGTCCCACTTCGGCGGCTGGTAGACAATGCCCAGTGAGCCGGCCAGTTCGACGAAATTGCCGAGCAGAAAGGCGCCGTATTTGAAGAAGCCGAGCATGCCGAGGTTGACGATCACCGAGGCCAGCATCCACGCCCGCCGGGTCGCCGCGCGCTCCGACTTGACCATCGCCTGCGCCGCCCACCAGTCGACCACGGTCGAAATCCACAGCAGGATCACGAACGGCGGGTTCCACGCGGCATAGAACAGATAGCTCGCGAGCAGCAGGTTGATCTTCTTCTGGCGCCACGAGAATGGGGCGTTGTGCAGCGCCAGCACAATCGCGAAAAACACCAGGAATGTCAGGGAATTGAAAATCATCGGGCGGGTTGCCCCGCACGTCGCGCGCCAGCCATGATCCTGCCCCCCAAGCGGAACGCCGACTGGCCGGGGCAACACGCTGTCCGACGGTCAGAGCCATACAGGCGCTTGCTGTGGACGCAAGCGCGCGCCTGATCTTCACCCCGCAGCGAGCTGGTTGATCGCATCGGCGAGCTGGTGGTCGCGCTTGGTCACGCCGCCGGCGTCGTGGCTGGTGAGGCGGAAATCGACCCGGTTCCAGACGCTTGTGAACTCGGGGTGGTGATCGACCTTCTCGGCGTGCAGCGCGACCCGCGTCAGGAACGCGAAGGCCTCGCTGAAATCCTTGAACTTGACTGTCCGGACGAGCGCCTTGCCACTCTCGTCGAGGATCCAGCCGGAAGGCGGCGCTTGCTCCATGCGGCAACTATGGACCGACCGCCCAATCTTGCAAAGCGGCGCTCCCAAGCGCAGGGAAAAGCCCGAAAAGAGGAGAATTGGCCATGGCCACCGCTGTTGCCGAAAAAGGACCGTTGGGACTTGAGAACCCGATGGGCACCGACGGTTTCGAATTTGTCGAATATGCCGCGCCCGACCCCGAGCTGCTGCGCTCGCTGTTCACCCGCATGGGCTTCCCTGCGGTCGCCCGCCACAAGCGCAAGAACGTCACCCTCCACCGCCAGGGCGATTGCAACTTCATCATCAACGCCGAGCCCAACAGCTTCGCCGAGGAATTCGCTCGGGCCCACGGCCCGTGCGCCTGCGCCATGGCGTTTCGCTTCAAGGACGCCGCCGCCGCCCACAACCGCGCGCTCGACCTCGGCGCGACCGACGTCAAAAGCGACGTCGCCGAGGGTGAGCTCGACATTCCGGCAATCGAGGGGATCGGCGGATCGCGGCTCTATTTCGTCGACCGTTATGCGTCGCAGGGTTCGATCTACGAGGTCGATTTCGACTTCGAACCCAATTGGCAGGAGCTTGAGTCGTCGGCCGATTCCAAGCTGACTTACATCGACCATCTGACCCACAATGTGAATCGCGGGCGGATGGCGCACTGGGCCGATTTCTACGAGAAGCTCTTCAACTTCCGCGAGATTCGCTATTTCGACATCGAGGGCAAGGTCACCGGCCTGTTTTCCAAAGCGATGACCAGCCCGTGCGGCAAGATCCGCATCCCGCTCAATGAGAGCCAGGACGACAAGAGTCAGATCGAGGAGTTCCTGCGCGAATATAAGGGCGAGGGCATCCAGCACATCGCGCTTGGCACCAGCGACATCTACGCCGCGGTCGACATCCTGCGGGCGCGCGATATCCCGTTCCAGAGCACGCCCGAGACCTATTACGAGCTGCTCGACAGCCGCATCGAGGGCCACAGCGAGGCGGTCCCCGAGCTCAAGCAGCGCGGCATCCTGATGGATGGCGCGCCGACCGAGGGGCAAGGGCTGTTGCTGCAGATCTTCACCCAGAACGTGATCGGCCCGATCTTCTTCGAAATCATCCAGCGCAAGGGCAACGAAGGCTTCGGCGAAGGCAATTTCAAGGCGCTGTTCGAGAGCATCGAGCTTGATCAGATGCGGCGCGGGGTCATCTAACAGGAATGACCGAGGCCTATATTTGCGATGCCATTCGCACTCCGATCGGCCGCTATGGCGGGGCGCTCAGCAGCATCCGCGCCGACGATCTCGCGGCAATTCCGATCCGCGCCCTGATCGATCGCAACCCCGCGATCGACTGGGCCGAGCTCGACGACGTCATCCTCGGCTGTGCCAACCAGGCTGGCGAGGACAACCGCAACCTCGCGCGCATGGCCGGGCTGCTCGCCGGCCTGCCCGACAGCAGTGGCGGCGTAACCTTGAACCGGCTGTGCGGGTCGGGCCTTGACGCGGTCGCGATGGCCGCCCGCGCGATCCGCGGCGGCGATGCCGATCTGATCATCGCCGGCGGCAGCGAAAGCATGAGCCGGGCACCGTTCGTAATGCCCAAGGCGATGACCGCGTTCGACCGCAACGCCGAGATTTACGACACCACCATCGGCTGGCGTTTCGTCAATCCCAAGATGCGCGACGCTTATGGCGATGACACCATGCCGAGCACCGCAGAGAACGTCGCCGACGAATATAACGTGTCGCGCGAGGACCAGGACGCGTTTGCGTTGATGAGCCAGCAAAAGACCGCCGCGGCGCAGGCCAGCGGGCGGCTCGCGGCCGAGATCGTCGCGGTCGAGATCGCCCAGCGCAAGGGCGACCCACGGATCGTCGACACGGACGAGCACCCGCGCCTGACCGATCTCGAGACGCTCGCCAAGTTAAAACCGATCGTGCGCAAGGACGGCACCGTCACAGCGGGCAATGCGTCGGGCGTCAACGACGGCGCGGCGGCGCTGATCATTGCTTCGGAAGAAGCGGCGAGGCGCAACGGCCTGACCCCGCGCGCGCGGATTCTCGGCGCCGCGGTCGCCGGCGTGCCGCCGCGGATCATGGGCATCGGCCCGGCCCCGGCGACGCTCAAGCTGCTCAAGCGCCTCGGCCTGACCGTCGCCGACATGGACGTGATCGAATTGAACGAAGCGTTCGCGGCGCAGGGCCTGGCGGTGCTGCGCCAGCTCGGCATCGCCGACGATGCGAGCCACGTGAATCCCAATGGCGGGGCGATTGCGCTCGGCCATCCGCTCGGCATGTCGGGCGCTCGCCTGGCGCTGACCGCGACCGAGCAATTGCAGCGCGGCGGCGGCCGCTATGCGCTCGCGACGATGTGCATCGGGGTTGGCCAGGGGATCGCGCTGGCGCTGGAACGGGTGTGACCGAAGCGCAGATCCTGGCTGTGCTGGCCGACGTCCCTGACCCCGAAATCCCGGCGGTTTCGGTGCTCGACTTGGGCATCGTGCGCGGAGTCGAGGGCAATAAGGTGATTGTCACTCCGACCTATTCGGGTTGCCCCGCGACGCTGTTCATCGAACAGAATATCCGCGCCGCCCTCGACGCCGCCGGTTTCCGCTCGGTCGGCATTGAGACCCGCCTTGCGCCGCCCTGGACGACCGACTGGATCAGCGATGCCGGCAAGGCCAAGCTGGCCGCCTATGGGATTTCACCGCCCGACCTCGCCAAGACCGCGACCTGCCCGCAATGCGGCTCGACCGCGACTGAGGAGGTCAGCCGCTTCGGCTCAACCCCGTGCAAGGCGCAGTGGCGCTGCACCGCCTGCCT
>JBDSGH010000035.1:0-5332 GCA_039919095.1 Sphingomicrobium sp.
CGCCGGCGGGCCGCGCAAGGTGATCCTGATCGCCACCGGCTCGGAGGTCGAGATCGCCTTGGCCGTCGCCGAGCGGCTTGAAAGCCAGGGCATCGGTGCCGATGTCGTGTCGATGCCCAGCACCGAGCGCTTCGACGCGCAGGATACCGCCTATCGCGAGGATATCCTGCCCGACGTTTCCAACCGCGAAATCCTGCGAGTCTCGATCGAGGCCGGCACGACCTTTGGCTGGGAGCGCTACACCGGGCTGCACGGCCTGCGCATCGGCATCGACCGCTTCGGCGCTTCGGCACCGGCGAGCGATCTGTATCGACATTTTGGGCTGACCCCCGACGCCATTGCGCCGCGCGTGGTCGAGCTATTGCAAAAAAGGGACATGCTATGACGAGAGTGGCAATCAACGGCTTCGGCCGCATCGGACGCCTGGTCGCGCGGGCGATCCTCGAGCGGCCGGACTGCGGGCTCGAACTGGTGTCGATCAACGACCTCGCCGACGCCAAGTCCAATGCCTGGCTGTTCTCGCGCGATTCGGTCCATGGCAAGTTCCCCGGCACGGTCGCCGCCGAGGGCAATGATCTGGTGGTCGACGGCAAGCGCATCCAGGTCACCGCCGAGCGCGACCCGGCCAAGCTGCCGCACAAGGCCAATGCAATCGAACTGGTGCTAGAGTGCACCGGCTTCTTCGCCGACCGCGAAGGTGGGCAGAAGCATCTCGACGCCGGCGCCAAGCGCGTCCTGATCTCGGCCCCGGCCAAGGGGGCTGACATCACCGTGGTCTACGGCGTCAATCACGATGCCCTCAAGCCAGAGCACACCATCGTCTCGAACGCCTCGTGCACGACCAATTGCCTGGCCCCGGTGGCCAAGGTGCTCAACGACACCATCGGCATCGAGCGCGGGCTGATGACCACCGTCCACGCCTACACCAACGACCAGAAGATTCTCGACCAGATCCACCCCGATTTGAGGCGCGCGCGCGCCGCCGCAATGTCGATGATCCCGACCACCACCGGCGCAGCCCGCGCGGTTGGTGAAGTGCTGCCCGAACTAAAGGGCAAGCTCGATGGCTCGGCGATCCGCGTGCCGGTCCCCGACGGCAGCCTGATCGACCTCACCTTCACCCCCGGCCGCGACACCACCCGGGACGAGGTCAATGCGATCCTCAAAGCGGCGTCGGAATCCGGGCCGCTCAAGGGCATCCTCGCCTACACCGACGAGCCCCTGGTCTCGATCGACCTCGTCCACACGCCGCAAAGCTCGACCATCGACAGCCTCGAAACCGCGGTGATCGAAGGCAAATTGGTCCGCGTCGTCAGTTGGTACGACAATGAATGGGGATTCTCGAACCGCATGGTCGACACCGCCGCGGCGATGGCCAAGCTTGGCTAACGAGATGCAATTCATGCGACATCCGATCGTCCCGAGCGAAGTCGAGGGAAGTATCTCGACGTCGCTCGACACGAACGGGATTTTGTCGTCGTGACCACCTTCAAGACCCTCGATGACCTGCCCGAAGACCTCACCGGCAAGCGGGTGCTCGTGCGGGTCGACTTGAACGTGCCGATGGCCGGCGCGTCGGTCGCCGACGCCACGCGGCTGCGCAGCTTGCTGCCGACCGTGCTCGAATTGTCCGACCGCGGCGCGATTGTCCTTTCGCTGTCGCACTTCGGCCGTCCCAAGGGCAACAACCGGCCCGACATGTCGACCGCGCAATTAGTTCGCCCGCTGACCCTGCTCAGCGGCCGCTCGGTCCGCTTCATCGAGGATTGCCAGGGCCCGGAGGCCGAGCGCGGCGTGATGACCATGCTGCCGGGCAATATCGGTATCCTCGAGAACACCCGCTTCCATCTCGGCGAGGAAGCCAATGATCCGGTGCTGGCCAAGGCGATGGCCGCGCTCGGCGATTTTTACGTCGACGATGCTTTTTCCGCCGCCCACCGCGCCCACGCCTCAACCGAGGGCATCACCCATTTCCTGCCGAGCTATGCCGGCCGGGCGATGGAGGCCGAGCTCAAGGCGCTCGAGCGGGCGCTCGGCAATCCCCAGCGGCCGGTCGCGGCGGTGGTCGGCGGGGCCAAGGTCTCGACCAAGCTCGCCGTCCTCGGCCACCTGCTGGCCAAGGTCGAACATCTGATCATCGGCGGTGGCATGGCCAACACCTTCCTTGCCGCGCGCGGGGTCTCCGTCGGCAAGTCGTTGTGCGAGCATGAGCTGACCGGCGAGGCCGACAGCATCTTCAACCGCGCCGAGGCCGCCGGCTGCACCATCCATCTGCCCTACGATGTCGTGGTGGCGAAGGAATTCGCTGCCAATCCGCCGTCCGTGCGCACTTGCAACGTCCATGAGGTCGCCGCCGACGAGATGATTCTCGACATCGGCCCGGCCGCGGTCGAAGCGCTCGCCGACGTGCTCAAGAATTGCCGCACCCTGGTCTGGAACGGGCCGCTCGGAGCGTTCGAGACCCCGCCGTTCGATGCCGCCACGGTGGCGCTGGCCAAGACCGCCGCGGCGCTGACCAAGGACGGCAGCCTGGTTTCGGTCGCCGGCGGGGGCGACACCGTGGCTGCGCTCAACCACGCTGGCGTCGCGGCCGACTTCACCTTCGTCTCGACCGCCGGCGGCGCCTTCCTCGAATGGATCGAAGGCCGCGAATTGCCCGGCGTTGCGGCACTGGCCCGCTGATGGCCACGACCCCCGCCTCCGGCCGTCGCCTGTTGCGGCTGTTCGCAACCCCGGTGCTGGTCGAGGAGCTGGCCGACGCGGCCGAGCTCAACGCCGCGCTCGAAGCGACCATCCTCGCGCGGATGCAAAGCGATCCCGGGGTCAAGCTGTCCAACATCGGCGGGTGGCAATCGCACCATAATCTGACCGCCTGGTCGGGCGACGCCGGACAGCGCGTGCTTAGGGCCGCGGCCGCCCTCGCCACCGCCAACACCCGAGTCATCCAGCGCGGCGGGATCGGCTGGTCGATCGACGCCTGGGCCAATGTCAGCGACGGCGGCGCGTCCAACCGCGCCCATGTTCATGGCGGCTCATTCTGGTCGGCGGTCTATTATGTCCGGGTCGGCGCCGGGGAGGGGGGCGAGCTGATGCTCCACGACCCGCGCATGCCGGGACTGCGCATGCACGCGCCCAATCTGCGCTTCAAGGACGGCGGTCCCGAAGTGGTCGCGCCGATCAAGCCGCGCGCCGGGCTGCTGATCCTGTTCCCGGCGTGGCTGTCGCACAGCGTGCAGCCGTGGGACGGCGGCGAAGCGCGCATTTCGATCGCCATGAACATCCGCGCCGCAGCCGCCGCCGCGCCCGAAGCGCCGGCCGCCCGGCCGCGCAAGATTGCCAAGACCAAAGCCGACTAAGGACCGATGACGATGCAAGACAAGATGCTGGCCCAGATCACCCGCGGGGACGGGTTCATCGCCGCGCTCGACCAGAGCGGCGGCTCGACCCCCGGCGCGCTCAAGGCGTTTGGCGTCGGCGGCGACGCCTGGTCGACCGACGACGAGATGTTCGAGCTGATCCACGGCATGCGGGTGCGGATCATCACCGCGCCGTCGTTCACCGGCGACAAGGTGATCGGCGCGATCCTGTTCGAAAAGACCATGGATGGCGAGGCCGACGGCAAGCCGGTCCCGCACTTGCTGTGGGAGCGCGGCGTGGTGCCGTTCCTCAAAGTCGACAAGGGCCTGGAGGACGAGGCCGACGGAGTGCGCCTGATGAAGCCCAACCCGGGGCTCGACGCGCTGCTCGAGCAAGCGTCGGCCAAGGGCGTGTTCGGGACCAAGATGCGTTCGGTCATCGAGCTCGCCTCGCCGAGCGGGATCGCGGCGGTGGTCGAGCAGCAGTTCGAGGTCGCCGACCAGATCGCGCGGCACGGCCTGATGCCGATCATCGAGCCCGAAGTGTGGATCAAGAGCCCCGAGCGGTCGCAAGCCGACGCCATTCTGCTGGCCGAGCTGGTCAAGGCGCTCGATGCGCTGCCGGACGATCGCCAGGTGATGCTCAAGCTTACGCTGCCGGTCGAGGCGGGGCTGTTCGCGCCGCTGGTCGACCATCCACGGGTTGCCCGCGTGGTGGCGCTGTCGGGCGGATATTCACGCCACGACGCGTGCCGCGAACTGGCCCGCAACCACGGCGTCATCGCCAGTTTCTCGCGCGCCCTGCTCGAGGATTTGAAGCACGGCATGAGCGACGAAGAGTTTGACCGCACGCTCGGCGCGGCGATCGACGAGATTTACGAAGCGTCGACCGTCACGGCCGCGGCAGGGTGACCGTCTCGAAGGTGAAGCGATAGGCCCGCGGATCGGTCGTGCCCGGCGCCAGCTTGCCCGGCTGGACATCGGCCAGCGTGATGCTGCCGCCGCTCACCAGCACCGGCTTGCCGAGCGTCATGTCGCGGGTTGTTCGGGCGCGCTGGCTGGTGATCTCGGCGCGGATCCGGACCTGGCCGGCCCACACGCATTGCACTGTCGCCGGGCAGCGGCTGTCCTCGAGCACGGCGAGCGGCCGCACCCACACGTCGCCGCTGTGCGCGAGCTCGCCGAGGCCGGCGGTTGGGCCGGCCAGCACCGGCGCTGGGGCCGTGGCGCAGGCGGCGAGCAGGCTCAGTGCGAGAGTGGCAAAGCGCTTCATTGGTCACAGGCTGCGGCTCGGCTAATGAGCGCGCCATGAACGACCCGACCGAAGACCTCACGATCCTGCCGCCACCGCCACGGACCACGCCGTGCAAACTCTATCTGATCAGTCCGCAGGAGGTCGATGGCGGCTTTCCTGACCGGCTCGCGGCGGCGCTCGGCGCCGGCCCGGTCGCGGCCTTCCAGCTGCGCGTCAAGGACGTCGACGAGCATCGCCTGGCGCGGCTCGCCGAACCGCTCCAGCGGATTTGCGCCGATCACGACACCGCGTTCATCGTCAACGACAGCATGGCGCTGGCCAAGCGGCTCGGGGCCGACGGAGTTCACCTCGGCCAGTCCGACGGCGACGTTCGCGAGGCGCGCGCATTGCTCGGCCCGGCGGCGCAGATCGGCCGCACCTGTCACGACAGCCGCCATTTGGCGATGGAGGCAGGCGAGGCGGGCGCCGATTATGTCGCGTTCGGTGCTTTCTACCCGACCACGACCAAGCCGAGCCACTACCGCCCGGCGCCGGCGATCCTCAGCTGGTGGGCGTCGATCTTCGAAATCCCGTGCGTCGCGATCGGTGGCATCACGCCCGCCAATTGCGAGCCCCTGATCACCGCCGGCGCCGACTTCGTCGCGGTCTGCCAGGCGGTGTGGGGGACGGACGATCCGGGCGCGGCGGTGCGCCAGTTCGAGCAGGCGTTCGCACTTTAGCC
>JBDSGH010000036.1:0-5602 GCA_039919095.1 Sphingomicrobium sp.
TGGTCGGCGACAGGATAGACGATCAGTTGCCCGTCACGGTCGAATGATGAAGTTGCACGAAGATACTGCTCGCGCGGACCATTCGCTGGTAAGGGCGCGGCCAGATAGGCCCGCCGCAGTGCCTGCCCATGCTGACGCCCCAAGAGCACTTCGAATAGCGGCTGCAGCAACAGGTGGGCGCAGACATAAGCCGAGGTAGGGTTACCGGGGACGCCAAGAACCAGCTTCGCGGCTGCAGAGCGCGCATGCCAGCACGGTTTTCCCGGCTGAACGGCGATCCTTTCGAATTCGAATTTCGCGCCAAACGCTGCGACGACTGCTGGCCGCATCAAGTCGCGCTTACCCACCGACGCGCCGCCGACACACAGGATGATGTCACACAAACGCGCGGCTGTGCGCAGTGCGGTGGTAATCTCGTCGAGCCGATCGGGCAGGATTGGATAAAGCAGTGCCTCGCCACCCCAGCATTTGATTAATGCGGCCAGCGTATGGCTCGCGCTGTCGACAGATCGGCCAGCGCCCAGCGCCGCGCCCGGTGCGACCAGTTCGTCGCCCGCGGTCAGGATTGCCACGCGCGGCCGTCGCACCACCTCGACCGTCGCGCGATTGGCGGCGGCGATCAGCCCAACCTGGGCCGGCCCAACGACCGTTCTGAGATCTAGCAGGCCATCACCGGTGGCGAAGTCCGCGCCCGCTTCGCGAATGAAGCGCGCTGGTCCCGGCTCGCTTGCGAGGGTCGCCGAACTACCAGTGAAGCTGAGAATCTCCTGGGGAAGGACCCGCGTTGTACCCTCCGGGACGACGCCTCCGGTCGCGATGCGTACCGCTTCGCCGGGCCCGAGCGGAGCTGTGGACGGCGCCCCCGCCAGCACTTCTCCAGCGAGTGTCCATCGGTCGCCAACCAAGGGCGTAGTGGCGGCGATCGCGATCCCGTCCATGGTCGCACGCGGCTCGAGCGGTTGCGTGTGGGAGGCAACCACCGTCTGCGCCAGGGTGCGGCCAAGCGCGTCGTCGAGGGCGACGGTCTCCGTGGCGAGCCGTCGAACATCCTTGAGCAGCAAGGCGCGCGCCTGCTTGAGGCTGATTAGGCTCACGCCCGCCGCCAGTCGCCCGACCGACCTCCCGATTTCGATACCAGCTCGACCCGCTCGATGGTCATCCCGCGATCGATCGCCTTGGCCATGTCGTAAATCGTCAGGCAGGCGACGCTGACCGCGGTGAGTGCCTCCATCTCGACGCCGGTCCGGCCGACGGATGTCACCCGCGCCACCACGCGAACTCCGGGAAGGTCCGGGTCGGCTTCGGCGATCAACTCGACCGCGCTCAGCGGCAGCGGATGGCACAACGGTATCAAGTCGCCGGTGCGCTTGGCTGCCATGATCCCGGCGAGCTCGGCGGTGCGCAGAACCTCGCCTTTGCCAATCGCGCCCTTCGCTATTGCGTCGAGCGTTACGGCCAACATCCGGACCAGGCCGCGGGCTTGTGCCACGCGTTCGGTCTCCGCCTTGGCCGATACGTCGACCATGCGCGCGCGTCCGTCCGGCCCGATGTGGGTTAAGTCGCTCATTGCTCGCTCAGCCGCGGCATGATCTCGACGAAATTGCACGGCCGGGTTGATCGGTTGAGCTGCGGCCCGATGACCTTGGTCCAGCCGTCGCGCACCGCCCCGTTCGATCCGGGCAGGCAAAACACGAAGGTGTGGTCGATAATCCCGGCGCAGGCGCGCGACTGGAGGGTCGACAGACCAATGCCGTCAAAACTGACGCGGTGCCAAACCGGGGCAAAGCCGTCGATCACCTTGTCGAACATCGGCTGCACTGCTTCGGGCGTCACGTCACGGCCGGTGAGGCCGGTCCCGCCGGTTGAAATGATCACGTCGATCTCCGGATCGGCCGCCCAGCGCCGCACTGCCTCACGGATGGAGTCGATGTCGTCTGGCACGATTGCTTTGCCGGCCAGGCGATGCCCGTCTGCTTCGGCCGCGCTCGCCAGATATGCGCCCGAGCTGTCGCTTTCCTCGTCGCGCGTGTCGCTGATGGTCAGCACGGCGATGCCAACCCGGCGGTCATCCATCGCTGGCCACCCATCGCTTGGCGTCGGCGCGATCAGCGTCGCTTGCTTCAAGCCAGTGGTCGCTGCCTGCGCGGCGTTCCTTCTTCCAGAATGGCGCTCCGGTCTTCAATCGGTCAATCAATTCGTCGAGCGCGCGCATGGCTGCGCGCCGGTGCGGCGCGGCGGTCGCCGCGAACATGATCGGCTCACCCGGACGCATCGTCCCGTAACGATGGATCACTGTTGCCGCCGACAGACCATGCCGGGCGATCAGGGCGCCGACGACTCGCATAATCTCGGCCTCGGTAAAGCCGGGATAATGGTCCAGCGTCAGCGTCTCGACGCCGCCTTCGCCGCGAACAATGCCAACGAAGCTCACCACCGCGCCCTCCCCGGCACCGGCGATGAACGTCGCCAGCGCTTCGGCCGGGTCGAACGGGGCTTCGAAGACGCGGATCATCCGCCGCTCATCGGTGGCAAGAACGCGACTTCATCATCCTCGCCGATCGGCACGATGCCGTGGACCAGGGTTCGATTGACCGCCATTTTCACTTTGAGATCATTGAGCTCGGGCCATTGATCGCCGAGATGGGCCCGCAACGCTGCGCTGTCTGAAATCGACGGCGGAACATCGCGACTGTCTATTGCGAGGTGCGATAGCCGGCCGAACATCAGAAGGCGCACCGCTCAGCCCCCGGTCGCGGCCATGGTCCGCGCGACCGCCGGGGCAGTGTTGCGGCCGATTCGAAAATCGTGCGATTGCGGCTTGATTGCGATCAGGCCGGCAATCGCCTGCTCGAGCAATCGATTGTCGGCCTGGCCGCGGATCGCCGCCTTGAGATCGACCGCGACTTCGCGCCCCAGGCAGGCATGGAGCTTGCCGTCGGCGCTCACCCGGACCCGGTTGCAGCCTTCGCAAAACATAGCCGACAATGGCGTTATGAAACCAACCACGCCGCCTGCCGCTGTACGGGTATAGCGCGCTGGCCCCCCGGTTCGCAGTGCCAGGTCGGCTAGGCGCCAGCGGGCCTCAATCCGTGCCCGCGCCTCGGGCATCGGGACATGCTGCAGGACGCGGTCGATCCCGACATCGCCCATCGGCATGACCTCGATTAGGGTGACCGCCATGTCGCGCTCGTGTGCCCAGCCGACAAGTTCGGGGAGGTGATCGAGATTGTCTTCGCGCAGCACCACCGCGTTGATCTTGACGGCCAGGCCGGCGGCCTGTGCTGCCTCAATGCCGGCGAGCGCTTTGCGGATGTCGCCGCCGCGCGTAATCCGTCGGTAGCTGTCCGGATCGAGATGATCGAGCGAGACGTTGATCCGCCGCACTCCGGCCCGCGCCAACACCTCGGCGTGGCCGGCCAGCTGGCTGCCGTTGGTGGTCACCACGAGCTCGTCGAGCGCGCCGCTGCGGAGGTGGCGGCCAAGCGCTTCAATCAGGTCAATCGCGCCCTTGCGCACCAGCGGTTCGCCGCCGGTCAGCCGCAGCTTGCGCACACCGAAGCGGATGAAGCAGCTGGCGACCCGATCGAGCTCGTCGAGAGTCAGCAAGTTCGCGCGCGGCATGAACTGCGTTCCCTGGGGCATGCAATAGGTGCAGCGCAGGTCGCAGCGGTCCGTCAGCGACAGACGCAGATACGTGATCGCACGGCCGAACGAGTCCCGCATCGTCATCGATTAGCCCATTCGCCGGGAAAGCGCAGCCCGAGCCGTACCGCGACATAGAGGATTAGCAAACCGGTAAGCACTCGAAGATAGCTGTCCTTGAGCTTCATGCTGCCGAGGCTCGAGCCGATCAGCCCGCCGAGCGCGACCGCCGGGAACAACGGCCAATGCGCAACCAGCGTCTGTTCGGTCGCCGCGGCGCCGCTTTTCATCGTCTGGCCGATCAGGCCGCTGATCGAATTGGCCAGGATGAACAAAGCGCAGGTCCCGGCAATGGTCGGGGCGCTCGCCCAGCGGCGCAGATACAGCACAGGCGACAGATAGATGCCGCCGCCGATTCCGGTGATCCCGGCCAGCAGGCCGAGTGCCGCGCCGCTGACCAGGTCGACCGGTCGCGAACTCGGCTGGCTGTGCTTTGCTTCTCGCCGCCACAGCGGTTGCCACAACAGCAGCAATCCCGAAACCGCCAACGCAAGCGCGAGCAAGCCGACGAACATCCACGCCGGCACGGGTAGGTATCCGCCGAGCCAGGCGAACGGCACCGACAGGGCCACCAGCGGTAAGAACCGGCGCCAATCGACATGGCCGTGACTGATAAAGCGCCAGCTGCCGATCGCTACTACCAGGATGTTGCAGCTGAGCGCGATGACCGGAACCTTCGAAAGGTCGGCGGCGCCGAGCACCAGCAAAGCATTATAGGTCGAGCCGCCGCCGAAACCGACCGACGAGTACAGCAAAGCCGTGATGAAAAAGGCGAGCGCAAGCGCGGTAACGGACACCTAAATTCCCGCATACCATTGGTAGCCGGAGCGATCTTCCCACATCCCGCCCTTGCCGCCGAACAGATCGTCGAGCCGCGCGCGCGCTTCGATTCGCATCACGAACTTTGCATGCTTGTAGCCTAGCTGGCGTTCGACCCGCAGCCGAACGGGAGCGCCATTCATGACCGGTAACGGCCGGTCATTGAGGCGGTGGGCGAGAATGGTCTGCGGATGGAAGGCATCGTTGAGGTCGATCGATTCATAATAAGGCCGGCCGCCCTCTTCATCGGCGCAATAGAACACGATGTATCGCGCCTGGTCGCTCAAGCGCGCCGCGCGCAGCACATGGCCGAGCTGAGGGCCGGTCCACTGGCCGATTGCGCTCCACCCCTCGACGCAGTCATGACGCGTGATCTGGGTTCGCTGGGGGAGTGACCGAAGGGCATCAAGAGACAGGTCGAGCGGCCGGGCAACCAGGCCATCGACCCGCATTCGCCAATTGGCGAAGCCGGTGGCGAGATGCTGCTGATATTGCGGCGTTCGCGGCATGATTGCGCCATTGGCGCGGAACATCGGGGACAGGTGTTTGGCATCGAACTCGGTCGCCAGAGCGTGGTCGCCGATCAATCGATGGGTGCGGTAACTGGCGCCTTCGCCCAGCGCCAGGATCGAGCGCATGGTTGGCGACGCGTTGAGCCGGTCACATCCGGCCAGCAGCAGTCCGGCGGCACCCATCCCGACACCGGCGATCAGGCGGCGGCGGTCGAGATCAGGAGGCAGGTGAGGCATCGTCGCTCTCCTCGATGACAGGCCGGTCCGGCTTGATCGCGTAGCGGCCGGTGATCATCGATCGCACTTCGTTGATAGGACCGGCGAGAATGACCATCGCGACGTGGACCACGAAGAATCCCAGCAGCAGCCACATGACGATGAAATGGATCGATCGCGCCGACGCGCGCCCGCCGAACAGCTCGACCAGGCCGCCGGCAAAGGTATCGGCCCCGGGCGACATCGACAGTCCGGTCAGCACCATCAGCGGCAACAGGATCAGGAGGACCAGACCGTAGGACATTTTCTGCAGGATATTGTAGCGCGTGGCCGCTTCCCCGGTCGGGAAGCGC
>JBDSGH010000037.1:0-6451 GCA_039919095.1 Sphingomicrobium sp.
ACGAGTATAGAAAATGAAAACCCGGCTAGCCATCGCGCTTGCCCTGTCGAGTGCGTTCGCCCTCACCGTACCGGCGTCACCGGCGGCAGGCTCCTATGAAACCCCCGATGCCAAGGCGGCGGCGAGCGACGCTGCGGCGCTTGCTCGCTCCGACATGGTCGAGGCGTTCGGCGACAAGCAATTGAAGCCCGGCCAATATGTCTGGCGCGACGTGCCGGCCGAAGCCGGTCCGCAGCGGGTCGTGATCAGCCTCTCCGACCAGCTCGCCTTCCTCTATCGCGGCGACATGCTCGTCGCGGTGTCGACCATTTCGAGCGGCAATCCGGACAAGCCGACACCGACCGGCATCTTTCCGATCCTCGAGAAGCAAACGATGTATCACAGCCGCAAATACGACAATGCGCCGATGCCGTTCATGCAGCGGCTCGACAATTACGGAGTCGCGCTGCACGCCGGCTACAATCCCGGGGTTCCGGCGTCGCATGGCTGCGTCCGCCTGCCGGCCAAGTTCGCCGCCAAGCTCTATTCGGAAACCGAAGTGGGTACGCCAGTGATTATCGGCAGCTAGCCGGGATCGCCGGCGGGCGCTCAACGGGTCGTGATGTTGACCGGTTCGAGGAACAGGCCGCCGGCCTCATCGCCGATCGCCCAGCGGATTTGCGCCGGGAAATCGCCATAGCGTTCGACCCGCACGAACACATGTTCGCCGATCGGCAGGGTCACGTTGGCGTGCAATTTGAACCCGCCCGAAGAGATGTCGGTGATCGTCACCGGCAGCTCTGAGCCATCGGACAGGACGAGGGTTGCGCCGTGCTTGACGCTGACGCGCGTTTTTCGCGCAACTTGGCCTGGGCTTCGGCTCATTCATTTTTTCCGGTTCCGACCAGCTTAGTCCGGCCACCATGAAAGAATGGTTAGCAATACCTTATGCGGCCGCTCTAAAATCAGCCGTCAGCACAGTTTATCGCCTTAATTTGGCGTTTTGCCGCAGTTTTGATAGCTCTCCTGCAAAAGGAGGCGATATTTGCGTCCGTGGTGCGCCTTGCTTCTGTTGTGGCTGTCCGGCGCGCAAGCGGCGCAGGCGCTTCCGCCGCGCCATCCGGCCGCGGCGCGGATCGGCGACCCCTATTCGATCGACCCCGTAACCTACCGCATCTGGGCGTTTTGCGATCAGAAGCCGAGTTGCATCCAAAAGCAGCACCACGGCATCCAGATGTTCCTGACCGAAGTCACGAGCGAACCGCGCCCGACCATGGAAGCGATTCACCGCTGCACCGAGCGCGCCACCCGGAAGACCTTTACCGACTGGCCGGCCGCAGCCCGCTGCCTGCGCTAGCCACGCCTGGTCACACGGTTCCGGGCGACTTTTCCCACCGCACCGGGATCTTGAGGAAGCTCACTCCATTGCCGTCGGCGGGCGGGAAGCGGCCTGCGCGGATGTTGACCTGGATCGCCGGCAGCAGCAGTTCGGGCGCCGACAGCTTCGCATCGCGCGCCTGGCGCATCGCCACGTAGGAATTCTCGCTGGTCCCCCCACCCAGATGGACATTGCGCGCGCGCTCATCGGCAACCGTGGTCTCCCACGCGAACTCGGTCCGCCCCGGCGCCTTGTAATCGTGGCACATGAACAGCCGGGTCGCCGGCGGCAGCGCCAGGATCCGCTGGATCGAGCAATATAGCTGGCGCGCGCACCCGCCGGGGAAATCGGTCCGGGCGGTGCCATAGTCGGGCATGAACAATGTGTCGCCGACGAACACCGCGTCGCCGATTCTGTAACTGACGCATGCCGGCGTGTGGCCGGGCGTGGCGATGACCTCGATCTCGAGCGCGCCGAGGCTCAGCCGCTGGCCATCGTCGAGCAGCAGGTCGAAGTCGCCACCATCGGGCTTGACGTCGTCGGCGCCGAACAGCGGCGCGAACACTTGCTGGACGTCGCGAATGCGGGCGCCGATGCCAACCTTGGCACCCGATTTCTCGCGAAAAATCCCGGCCGCGGTAAGGTGATCGGCATGGGCGTGAGTCTCGAGCACCAGGCCGATTGAGAGGCCCTGGTCAGCGGCCGCGGCAATGATCCGGTCGGCCGGCCCGGTATCGACCAATCCGCTGGCGGGATCGAACCCAAGCACCGGGTCGACCACCACCGCCTGCCCGCTTGCTGGGTCCGCCACGAGGTAGGAAACGGTGTTGGTCGGCTGGTCGAAAAAGGCGGAGATTGTTGGTTCAGCCGCCATCGCCCCGCTCCCCTTCAGGCTGCCCCTCACGGCGGCGGGAATGAGCCGCCCCATCCGCTGCCGTAAGCGGTTTGGGATAACCTCGCCGCGCGCGCAAGCTAGCAGCGAAACGGCAGCGCCTAGATCTGGGCTTCGTGGAGCGTCGTCAGTTCGGGCTTGGGCAGGCCGCTCGACTTGTAAGTCGCGATCAGCTCGGCCTTGCGTTGCGCCAGCTGGTCACCGAGTGCGTCCATGTCGATGCCGGCATGCCGCGCCTGGGCGAACAAGCCCTCCATGCGCTTTTCCTCTTCCTCGACGTGATGCTCGATCTGCTCCTGCAGGACCTTGACCTTGGCGTCGAAATATTCGTCGCTCTGGCCGTCGCCGGCTTCGATGTCAGCGATCAACACCTTGGCGCCGTCATGCTCGACATAGGCCTCCTTGAGCAAATCTTCTTCGACCTTGCCCTCGCATGCGGGATAGAAAATCTCTTCCTCGATGGTCGCGTGGACCGTCAGCTCGAGGCAGATCTTCTGGGCTATTTTCTGCTTGGTGCCGTCGCCGCTGGCCTTTTCGAATGCCTCGAACAGGTCCGCGACCGTGTGGTGATCCTGCTTGAGTAAAGCGACTGCGTCCTGCTGCTGGGAATCTGCCATTGGGGTACCTCCTGGGTTGTGCGTTGAGAACACCCACTTGAGGGACATGTTCCTGTGTTGCGCCAAACACTTGCCGAATGTCGCGGAGGGCGATGGAGATGCGAGTGGAATCCCGGGAGACGGCTTGAGCGAGCGGCGCTGCTAGCCGCGCCGCGCCGCCACTTTCGCCGCCCGCAAGGCGATCGCCGCGCTGCCTTCGGCCTGGATTGCGTCAGGCTCTGGATGCGCGCCTTTGGCCGGTGCTTGGTCGAGTTCCATCCAGTCGCGGAACGGCAGATGGTAGAGCATGTCCATGACTTCGAACTCGAGCCCGGCCGGCTGGTTGGTATTGCTGTTCCACAGCGCCACGACGCCGCTCTTGCGGGCCGGGTCGAACAGGATCAGCGAGCGATAACCGCTGACCCCGCCGCGATGGCCGACAATGTGGTGGCCGGCATAATCGTAGCTCCGCCAGCCATAGCCGTAATCGGCCTCACCGAGCCGCTCGAGAAACTTGCGCAGGCGCTGGCGTTCGCCCGGCGTCTTGACCAGCGGTGCGTGGATCGTCTGCAGCAGCTTGGGCGACAGAACGTCGGGCATCTCGCCCATCTGCGCCAGCATCCACAACGACATGTCCTTGATGTTGCTGTTGATGCCGCCCGCCGCCGGCACCCGGTAATAGGCGTCGAGCACTTCGAGCGGGTGGCGCGCGGCGTCATGCGGCCGCGCCCAGCTCTTGGAATTGACGAGCCCGTCGCGAGTCACGCTGCCGCTCGCCATTCCGATTGGGTTGAACAATTTGTCGCGGACCGCATCGGGATAGGATTTGTGAGTGACCCGCTCGACGATCTCCGACGACCCGTCATAAGCGACGTTTTGATAACTCCAGCAGGTCCCGGGCGGGCAGATCGAATTGAGCTGGCCGAGCGTGCTGCGCAGGAAATGCGTGTCTTGGCCCTCTTCCAGCTTGTTGTCATAGGCATTGCGATAAAGCCCGAGCCGGTGGCTCAGCATGTCGCCGATGGTCGCCGTCGTCTCGGCTCCGCCGGGCAGCTTGATGCCCGCAAACTGGACCAGCGGAGAATTGAAGCTCAGCTTGCCCTCCTCGGCCAGCTTGGCGATCATGGTCGCTGCAACGCCCTTCGACACTGAAGCCCAGCGGAACACCGTTTCCGGAGTGACTTTCTCGCCCGAGCCGGCAAGCGTTTCGCCATAGCCGTTGAGGAACGTGATCCGGCCGTTCTCTACGATCCCGACCGCCAGGCCAACGACCGGCCGCTTCTGCGCCATCCGCTTGAGCCGCGCGTCGAGCGCCGCATAATCGATATCGCGCCGCGCCGAAATCGACAAAGCGGCCAGCTGCATGTGGGCGCGGGCGTCGGCGGCGGCTGGCGGAGATGTGGGTTCGGGCCGCATCAGGACGAAGGCCGCCGCGACGACCGCAGCGAACGCACCCAAACCGACCACGTGCTGCTTGTCCAAGCGCGCTTCTCCCGACCCCGTCGCTGTTTGGCCGTAGCGAATACGATGCTCAACGCCGCGCGCGGCCGGCTGCGGTGAGCCGATTCTATGGCGCGACGAACGCCTCCGCGGCTGGCCTTCACCGCATCTGTCGCTTAAAGGCGCGCGACGGGAGCCTCGCCGATGCAATTTCTCAAGACCCTGTTCTGGGTCCTTCTGGCCGTGTTCATCGCCTTGTTCGCGAGCCGCAACTGGTCCGACCTGACGCTCAATCTGTGGGGCGACATCCAGGTCGACATCAAGATTCCGGTGCTGATGGTGCTGATGTTCCTGCTGGGCTTCCTGCCGACCTTCATCATCCACCGCGCGCGGCTGTGGACGGTCCGCCGCCGGGTCGAGTTCGACCGCCGCCAGCCGCACCCACCGGCGCCGACGACGGCGGCCGATCCGGACGACGCAGCCGCCGCCATATGAGCCCGATCTTCGTCGCCATCGACACCCCCGACCTGGCCCGCGCCTTGGCCATCGCCCGCGCCGTTCGCGGAGTCGCCGGTGGACTCAAGCTCGGGCTCGAATTCTTCGCCGCCAATGGCCCGTCGGGGGTTTCCGAGCTGGCCCAGTTCGACCTGCAGATCTTCCTCGACCTGAAATTGCACGACATCCCCAATACGGTCGCCAAGGCGGTCCGCGCTTTGGCCCCGCTCGAGCCGGCGATCCTCACCGTTCACGCCGCCGGTGGGCTGGCGATGCTCGAGAATGCCAAGGCGGCTGCGTCTCCGGCGACCCGCGTGGTCGCGGTCACGGTGCTTACCAGCCTCGACGAAAAAGATCTCGCCGCGGCCGGCGTCAAGGGCAGCCCGGCCGATCAGGTGACCCGCCTCGCCGCGCTCGCCAGAAGCGCCGGGCTCGACGGCATCGTCTGCTCGGGCGAAGAAGTCGCGGCGACGCGCAAGTCCTGGCCCGACGGCTTTTTCGTGGTGCCCGGCGTGCGCCCCAGGGATGGCGGCGCGGGCGACCAGAAGCGGGTTGTAACGCCGCGCGCGGCGATCGATCAGGGTGCCTCGATCCTGGTCATCGGCCGCCCGATCACCGAAGCCGACGACCCGGCGGCCGCGGTCCGCAGCATCGCCGCCACGCTTTAGCCGGGTGTGGCCGGGTGTGGCCGGGTGTGGACAATATGCCGCGCTTGCGACTAGCGCGGCGGCAAGCGACGAACGAGGACTGCAATGAGTTGGTTGAGCCGGGTCAAAAAGGGCATTCCCTTCCTCCCCAAGCGCCAGACCACCGACAATCTGTGGCACAAGTGCAGCAAGTGCGGGACGATGGTCTTCCTCAAGGAGTGGGAGGACAATCTCAGGGTCTGCCCGCGCTGCGACTATCACGACCGGATCGGCCCGACGGCGCGCTTCGACCAATTGTTCGATGCCGCCAAATATGAGCTGCTGCCGGCGCCCGAAGTGCGCGAGGATCCGCTCCGCTTCCGCGACAGCAAGCGCTACACCGACCGCCTCAAGGCTGCCCGCGCCGCGACCGATGAACGCGATGCGCTGCTCAACGCACGCGGCACGGTCGACGGCAACCCAGTCATTGTCGGAGTCCAGGATTTCGCTTTCATGGGCGGGTCGATGGGCATCGGCGTCGGCTCGGCCTTTCTCGCCGGGGTGCGCGCCGCAATCGCCCAACGCAGTCCCTACATTCTGTTCACCGCCGCCGGCGGCGCCCGCATGCAGGAAGGCATCTTGTCGCTCATGCAGATGCCGCGGACGACCGTGGCGCTGGCCGAGCTCAAGGAAGCGCGGCTGCCCTACATCGTCGTCCTGACCGACCCGACCACCGGCGGTGTCACCGCGTCTTACGCGATGCTCGGCGACGTCCAGCTGGCCGAGCCCGGCGCGTTGATCGGATTCGCCGGCCAGCGGGTGATCGAACAGACCATCCGAGAGAAACTACCCGAGGGCTTCCAGCGCGCCGAATATCTGCTCGAGCACGGGATCATCGACATGGTCGTCCCGCGGCACCAGCTGCGCGAGCGCCTGTCGCAGCTGATCGGCTATCTCGCGCCGGAGAAGCAGGCGGCCTGATGGCCGACTTCGCCACGTCGGCGCACCCTGCAGTCCAGGCCCAGCTCGACCGCCTGGCCTTGCT
>JBDSGH010000038.1:0-3196 GCA_039919095.1 Sphingomicrobium sp.
GATCCGGCGCATTCACTTTCTCCTATAGCCGTGGCCGCTGATCGGCGACGACTTGGCTGCGGTCATATCGTCGAAGGTCACTCGCGCCAACGCGGCAGAACCGCGGATTGCAATCGCGCCGACCGCCGACCGTGCGGATAGCTATCGTCGGACCTTCGCCAGCGCTCCGCGCCACGTCGCTGCCTGGCTTGCCCCGGCATAGCGTGGCGTCATTCGGGCAAGAAATTCGAGCGGCTCGCGTTGGAGCCCGCACAGGACAACCTCAGCCCCGGCCTGGAGCGCCTGGCGGACGAACGTCCTGAGCGCGTTCGCCCCGGTCGTGTCAATGTAGGGAACCAGTTCCATCCGCATGATGATCGCCCGCGGCCGCTGCCCGCTGCGGCCCAGCGCGTCGAGCATTTCGCTCGCCACGCCAAAAAAGATTGGACCGGTGAACCGGAACACTTCCACCCCCTCGGGCAGCGACTTGCGAAGCTCGGGCTCCTCGTCGGCGTCGATCGCCACCAGCCCGGCGTGTTCGCTCATCCTGGCCATGAACAGCAACGCTGCAAGCGTCACTCCAACCCCGATCGCCACCGTCAGGTCGACAAAGATCGTCAGTAGAAAAGTGAGCACCAGGATCGATCCTTCGCCGACATCGCTCCGCGCGAGTTCCACGAAGCGACCCGCCTCGCTCATCCCCCAGGCGACCATCAGCAGGACCGCGGCCAGCGCCGCCATCGGCACCAGCGCCAGCCAGTCCCCGGCGGCCAGCATGAACAACAGAATGAACAGAGCGTGGGACATACCCGCAACCGGGGTGACTGCGCCGGCGCGGATGTTGGTCGCGGTTCGGGCAATCGCCCCAGTCGCCGGAATCCCTCCAAACGCGGCCGACGCGATATTAGCGACGCCCACGCCGACCAGTTCCTGCCCCGACCGATGACGCCGCCCGGTCATTCCGTCGGCGACGACCGCGGACAGCAGAGCCTCCAATCCAGCCAGGAAGGCGATGACGAAGGCGCTTGGCAACACCTCCTTCGCCAGCCCGATTGAAAATTGAGGAAGTTGGGGCGCTGGCACGCCGGCCGGCATGTGCGGGAAGCGGTCACCGACTGTCTCGACCGGCAGATCGAACAAAGCAGCGGCGGCCGAAGCCAGCACGATCACGATCAGAAACGCCGGCCAGCGCGGCAGCCAGCGGCGAAGCAAGATAATCGCCACCAAAGTCGCCGCACCGAGCGCCATGCCGGACACCGTGAGGGTCGGCAACGCACCGACAAACGTCGCCCATTTCGCAACGAAATCCGATGGCAGCGCGCCGATCCGAAGGCCGAGGAAATCCGCGATCTGGCTGGTCGCGATGATCACTGCGATACCAGCGGTGAAGCCGGTTACCACCGGCATCGGCACAAACCGCATGAGACGGCCGACCCCGGCATAGCCCGCCACGATCAGCATCAGCCCGGCCATGACCGTCGCCAGCAAAATGCCCGCGTAGCCGTGTGCCGCGATAACGCCCGCGACAATGACGACAAATGCGCCGGTCGGTCCGCCGACCTGGACGCGCGAGCCGCCCAGCGCGGAGATCATGAAGCCGGCGACGACCGCGGTGAGCAGCCCTTCGCGCGGTGACGCGCCGCTGGCGATCCCAAGCGCCATCGCCAACGGCAGCGCAACGATTGCAACGGTCAGCCCTGCAAACAGATCGGTGCGCAGCTTGGCCGCCGAATAGCCTTCCCGAAAAGCGGTAACCAGTTTGGGCGTGAACGCTTCCGGGATCATTCCTCGTAGTGCGCGGTAGTTTTCTCGCGGATATCCTCGGCGCTGACGCCGGGCGCAGTCTCGATCAGCTTGAACGGGCTGTCATGGTCGGGCCGGTGGAACACCGCGAGGTCGGTGATGACCATGTCGACGACGTTCTTGCCGGTCAGCGGCAGCGTGCATTGCGGTATGAACTTGGGGTCGCCGTTCTTCGACGTGTGCTCCATCACGACGATGATCTTCTTGACCCCCGCGACCAGGTCCATCGCCCCGCCCATGCCCTTGATCATCTTGCCCGGGATCATCCAGTTGGCGATGTCGCCGTTCTCGCCAACCTCCATTGCGCCGAGCACGGTCAGGTCGATATGCCCACCGCGGATCATCGCGAAGCTGTCGGCCGACGAGAAATAGGAAGACGACGGCAATTCGCTGATGGTCTGTTTGCCGGCGTTGATCAGGTCGGGGTCGACCTCGTCCTCGTAGGGAAACGGCCCGATCCCGAGCATCCCGTTTTCGCTCTGCAAAGTGACCGTCAGGCCGGCCGGAATGTGGTTTGCGACCAGGGTCGGGATGCCGATGCCAAGGTTGACGTAATAACCGTCGCGCAGCTCCTTCGCCGCGCGGGCCGCCATCTCGTCGCGAGTCCAGGGCATCAGGCGACCTCTCTCTGGCGTACAGTGCGAAATTCGATCTTCTTGTCGTAGGGCGCGCCCAAGATCATCCGCTTCACATAGATCGACGGCAGATGGATGCAGTCGGGGTCGAGCGAGCCGACCGGCACGATTTCCTCGACTTCGGCGACACACACCTTGCCGCAGGTCGCCGCCGGCTGGTTGAAATTGCGCGCGGTCTTGCGGAACAGCAAATTGCCGTCCTCGTCGGCTTTCCAGCCCTTGACGATCGACAAATCGGCGCGGATGCCGTGCTCGAGCACATAGGTTTCGCCGTCGAAATCCTTCAGTTCCTTGCCTTCCGCGACGACCGTGCCGACCCCGGTTCTGGTGTAGAATCCGGGGATCCCGGCTCCGCCGGCGCGCATCCGCTCGGCCAGCGTACCCTGCGGGCAGAATTCAACCTCAAGCTCGCCCGCGAGAAACTGCCGTTCGAATTCCTTATTCTCGCCGACATAGGACGAGATCATCTTCTTGACCTGGCGCGTCCGCAGCAGCTTGCCGAGGCCCTCATTGTCAATCCCGGCATTGTTCGAAGCGATGGTCAATTCCTTGACCCCGCTTTCGACGATCGCATCGATCAACCGTTCGGGGATCCCGCACAGCCCGAACCCGCCGGCGGCGATGGTCATGCCGTCGTGCAGCAGACCATCGAGCGCGACCTCGGCGTCAGCATAAGTTTTCTTCGTCATTTGCTGTCGCTAGCTGTTGAGCTTGGACAGTACGCCCTGCAGCTGCATCGCGTTGGACATGTCGCCCTCTACCTTCAACTTGCCGGTCAT
>JBDSGH010000039.1:0-3720 GCA_039919095.1 Sphingomicrobium sp.
CCGCAGGCGGCGTCGCCGTCCTTGAGCTGCATCCCGAGCAGGACCTGCGCGAGGTCGTGCCCACGCGCCGAGAATTGATAGAAAATCTTCTTTTGAGGAACCAGCTCCTGTTCCTCGATCCGGTCCATCTCGCGGCTCGTCAGGACCAGCCGCGCGACCTCGCGCCAGTCGACCTCGCTGGCCACTCGACCGGCGTCCCGCTCAGCCATCGCGCGCCTCAGCCACGAAGAGTCTCCGGCCTCACAGGCTCAGGCATCCATCGCCTCGATCACGGCCGCGGTAAATCGTTCGATCTGGCCGTCGCTCATGCCGACCACGTTGAACCGTCCGCTGTCGGCCATGTAGATCGCATGGTCCTCGCGCAGCTTGAGCACCTGCTCTTTGCTCAAAGGCAGCATCGAGAACATGCCGAACTGCTCGCCGATGAACCCCAACCGGCGGTCGGCCGCGGCGATCCGCTGGCGGACCGAATTGATCCGGTCGCGCATCGCCGTCAACTCGACCAGCCAGCGGGCGCGCAATTCTGGATCGTCGAGGATGATATGGGCGCAGGCGGCGCCATGATCGGGCGGCATCGACCACATCTCGCGCGCCCGCTGGGACACATGGCCCATCGCCCGCGCCGTCGCCTCGACCGACCCGGTCTTGACGAACAGCGCTCCGACCCGGTCGCGATAGCAACTGAAATTCTTGTCGCAGCTCTGGGCGACGATCACTTCGTCGCATTGCGACAGGATTCCGCGCAGGCCGGCCGCATCCTCGTCGAGCCCGCGCCCGAACCCCTGGTAGGCGATGTCGACGAACGGGATCAGGCCGCGCTCACGGCAGACATCGGTAACTTCGGCCCACTGGATCGGGTTCAGGTCGGCGCCGGTCGGATTGTGGCAGCAGCCGTGAAGCAAGGCGACGTCGCCGCGCCCGCCCTTGCTCAGCTCGGCCAGCATGTCCTCGAACCGGATCGCCGCCTGGCCGCGCTCGTAATAAGGATATTCGACCACCGCCAGGCCGACCGCCTGAACGATCGGGATATGGTTGGGCCAGCTCGGCGTGCCGAGCAGCACCTTGGCGCTGCGGTTGACGGTCGCGACCAGCTCGAACCCAAGGCGCAGCGCGCCGCAGCCGCCCGGAGTCTGCAAGCCGGCGATGCGCTCGTCATCGGCATGTTCGCCAAGCACGATCGGCCGCAGCAGCTCGGTGAAACGCTTGTCGCCGGCGCTGCCGAGATAGGCCTTGGTCGCCTGGCTCTCGAGCAGCCGCCGCTCGGCCTCCTTCATCACCTTGAGGATCGGCGTATTGCCGGCCGCGTCGCGGAACACCCCGACGCCGACGTCGATCTTGTCGGATCGCGGGTCGGCATTGCACAGCGCGATCAGCGCGAGCAGCGAATCGCTATTCACGGGCGGAAGGTCGGCAAGGCCCCTGGCCTTGGTGGTTTCATCCAGCATGACGCAGCGTCTAGCGCGTCCCGTTCCCCGGCGAAAGCCGGGGCCCAGGGTGCTGCGAAGCAGCGCTTACGGGCGTCTGGGACCCGGCCTGCGCCGGGGAACTAAGAATCGTAATCCACCGCCACCCCGTCGCCGTCGGGCACCGACTGGCAGGTCAGGATGTAGCCCGCGGCGACCTCCTCGTCGGTCAGGCCGTAGCGCGCCGCCATGGTCACCCTGCCGGCGGTGACCTTGGCGCGGCAGGTGGCGCACACCCCGGCCTTGCACGCGAACGGGGCTGGCAGTCCGGCGGCGCGCGCGCTGTCGAGAATATTGCTTTGGGTGAATTCGATCCGCCGGGTGCGGCCGTCGAGCGTCACCGCGACCGCGACCCCGACCGCCTTGGTCTGGAGCGCGGCCATTTCCTGCGTCAGCGCGGCCGACGGGCGGTCGGCGGTAAAGCGCTCGATGTGGATCCGGTCCCTGGCCACGTCGCGCTCGAGCAGCGCCGCTTCGGCCGCGTCCATCATCGGCCCGGGTCCGCAGATGAACCAGGCGTCGACCTCGCCCGCATTGCCGACCAGTTGCTCGATCGCATGGCCGCACATCTTCTGGTCGAGCATGCCGTTGAACAGCTCGACGTCGCCCGCTTCCTCGGCGAGAAAATGGTACAGTTCGAAGCGGCCCAAATAGCGGTCCTTGAGGTCGGCCAGCGCGTCGAGGAAGATCACCGACGAGCTGTCGCGATTGCCGTAGAGCAAGGTAAAGCGGCTGCCGGGCTCCTGCTTGAGCGCGGTCTTGATCAGCGAGATCACCGGCGTGATGCCCGACCCGCCGGCAAAGCCGACATAATGCCGCGCTGCTTGCGGATCGAACTCCGTCGTAAAGCTGCCGTGCGGCGGCATCACCTCGACCCGGTCGCCCGGCTTGAGGCTGTCGCCGACCCAGTTGGAAAACACCCCGCCGGCGATGCGCTTGACGGTCACCATCCAGTCGTGGTCGTCGGGCGCGGTGCACAAGGAATAATTGCGCCGCACTTCCTCGCCGCCGATCTCCGCCTTGAGCGTCAGATGCTGCCCGGCCTTGAAAGCGAAGGCGTCGCGCAGCTCGGCCGGGATTTCGAACCGAATCGAATTAGCGTCGGCCGTTTCCGGCACGATATCAATGACTTGCAGCGCGTGAAAATGGGCGGTCATGTCACCATTTGGAGTCGGGATAGGTGCGCGGCAAATACTGCATCGGCGCCAGTAGATGGCCGAGGTGCTCGCTATGATGCCCGCGCCGCCCGCCGAGGATCGGCCGCTGGTCGGCCGGGACCTCGATCTTGCCATTCGCGAGTACGTCTTCGATCGCCGCGCGATATTCGCTCTGGAAGGTCCTCGGGTCGGCCGCGACGCCGCTCGCGATCAGTCCCTCGAGCAACGCATCGACCTCGAACAGCTCGGGCACGAACCGCCAGCACCAGTCGAGCCCGTCGCGCATCCGCCGCGCGCTCTCGTCGGTGCCGTCGCCGAGCCGCACGGTCCATTCCGACGCCAGCTCGCGGTGATAGGTCACTTCCTTGACCGCCTTGGCGGCGATATCGCGCAACACCTGGTCGCTCGACTCCGCCAGCCGCTGGTAGTTGAGCTGCTGCCAGGTCGAGAACAGCAATTGGCGCGCAATGGTCCGGCCGAAATCGCCATTGGGCTGTTCGACCAGCAGGCAATTGCGGAAATCGAGTACGTCGCGATGGAACGCCAGCTGGTCGGCGTCGCGCCCTCGCCCTTCGGCCTCGCCGGCGGCGGCGAGCAGCAGCGTCGCCTGCCCGACCAGGTCGAGCGCGAAGTTGGTCAGGCTCAGATCGACCTCGAGCGCCGGCGCGTGACCGCACCAGTCGCCCAGCCGCTGGCCGAGGATCAGCGCATCGTCCCCAAGGCGCAGCAGATAATCCGTGCGCGGATCGAAAGCGCCAGCCACCTCTACCAAAGCCGTCGCCATCAGATGTGCTTCACTTCATCCGGGATGTCGTAGAAGGTCGGGTGGCGGTAGATCTTGTCCGCCGCCGGCTCGAACATCGGCCCCGCTTCGTCGGGGTCCGAAGCGACGATCGCCGACGATTCGACGACCCACAGGCTGGCCCCTTCCATCCGCCGCGTGTAGGTGTCGCGGGCATGGCGTAGCGCAAGCTCGGAATCGGGCGCATGAACGCTGCCGACATGGCGATGCGCCATCCCGCCCTTGGCGCGGACGAACACCTCCCACAGCGGCCAGTCGCTCACGCCGCGGCGGCTTTCTCGCGGCGCTTGGCTTCATG
>JBDSGH010000040.1:0-8354 GCA_039919095.1 Sphingomicrobium sp.
CGATTACCCGCTCGGGCGCGGTTCCGCCAGCCGAGCGGCGCGCGCCCACGCTGGCTTCGACCGTGAGCCGATCGAGCGCCTCGGCGGCGATGCGCGGATCGATCGCGCGCAGCTCATCGAGGCTCAACTGATCGAGGCCAACGCCCTTGCTGTCGGCCGCCGCGACCGCGCGCCCAACAATGTGATGCGCCTCGCGGAACGGCACCCCGGCCGAACCCGCCAGCCAGTCGGCCAGGTCGGTCGCGGTCGAATGGCCGGCGGCGGCCGCGGCGCGCATCGCCGCCGCATTGAACTGCAGTTCGCCGACCATCCCGGCCATTGCGCCTAGCGAGACCAGTAGCAGGTCGTGGGCGTTGAACAGCGGCGCCTTGTCGTCCTGCAGATCCTTGGCATAAGCCAGCGGCAGGCCCTTGAGCAGCACCAGCAGCGCGACCAGGTCGCCGACGATCCGCGCGCAATGGCCGCGGACCAGTTCGGCCGCGTCGGGGTTGCGCTTGTTGGGCATGATCGACGATCCGGTCGACCACGCGTCGGGCAAGGTAACGAACCCGAACGGCTGCGATGCCCACAGCGTGATTTCCTCCCCCAGCCGCGACAGATGGACCGCGCACAGCGCCGCGGCGGCGAGATAATCGACGATGAAGTCGCGGTCGGACACCGAATCGATGCTGTTGGCGGTCGGCCCATCGAACCCGAGCGCTGCAGCGGTCGCAGCGCGGTCGATCGGGAAGCTCGTCCCGGCCAGCGCCGCGGCGCCGAGCGGGCAGAGGTTGAGCCGTTCGCGGGCGGACATGAAGCGGCTGCGGTCGCGCGCCAGCATCTCGCGATAGGCCATCAGATGGTGGCCGAGCGTGATCGGCTGGGCCGACTGCAAATGGGTCAATCCGGGCATGATGGTCGCGGCCTGCTCCTCCGCGCGGTCGAGGATAACGCCCTCCAAACGGTCGATCGCCGCCACCGCCTGGTCGATCGCGCCGCGCACGAACAGCTTTACATCGGTCGCCACCTGGTCGTTGCGCGAGCGGGCGGTGTGGAGCCGCCCGGCGGCCGGCCCGATCGCCTCGGCCAACTCGCTCTCGACGTGCATGTGAATGTCCTCGAGCACCGGATCCTCGGCCACGCCGTCCGTCGCATAACGCTCGCCGATCGCGGCCAGGCCGGCATCGATCGCCGCCGCATCGTCGGCGCTTATGATCCCCTGCGCTCCGAGCATTGCGGCGTGGGCGCGGCTGCCGACGAGGTCCTCGCGCCAAATCCGCTTGTCGGTTGCGATCGAGCTATTTATCGCACGCATCAGATCGGCCGGGCCGCCGGTAAAGCGGCCGCCCCACATTGGATTGGAAATCGTCTTGCGGCTGATCCTGCTGCTCCTCGCGCTTCTCGCCACCGCCGCTTGCGATAGGCAAAACGCCAATGCGCCACAAGGCGAGGTCGCCGGCGCCGCTCCGGCCGGGGCGGGCGAGCAAGACAAGGGCCTCGATCGCAGCCACCGTGGCCAGCGCGCGCCCGACGTCGCGTTCCACGATCCCGACGGCGGCGACATGACCCTGGCCGATTTCCACGGCGTGCCGCTGCTGGTCAATCTGTGGGCAAGCTGGTGCGCGCCGTGCATCAAGGAATTGCCGACCCTCGCGAGCCTTGAGCAGCAGCAGATCGCGTCCGGCCAAATGGGCGTGATCGCGGTCAGCCAGGACATGGCGCCCAAGGCCTCGGTCGACGCTTTCCTGGCCGACAAGGGGCTCGGCCGCTTCGCCGCGTTTCACGATCCCAAGATGGCGCTGTCGGGCGCGCTCGGGGCGCAGATCCTGCCGACCACATTGCTTTACGACCGCGACGGCCGCGAGGTGTGGCGCTTCGTCGGTGACCTCGACTGGACCGGCGCAGAGGCTTCTAAACTGCTGGCCGAAGCCGGAGACGGAAGCGCGAAACCGCGCTGAACAGCCGCCCGTCGATCGCCGCGAAGCCGAGCGCGATCAGCGCCAGCCCGGCGATATCGTGGGCGGCGATGACTTCGCCCAGGAACAACACGCCGAGCAGGATTGCGGTCGGCGGGACGAGCAAGGTGACGAGCAAGGCGTTGGTCGCACCGGCGCGGTCGATCAGCCGGAAATAGAGCACATAGCCGAACGCGGTGCAGACCACCGCCAGCGCGGCGATCGCCGCCAACGCCTGCAACGGCGGAAACGCCATGGTCCACGGCCGGTCGCCGATCAGCGCCACCGGCAGCATCATCAGCGCGCCGACCGTCAGCTGGCCAGTGGTGACGCTGAACGGCGACACCCCCATCTTCTTGAAGCGCCGCGCCCACACCCCGGCCAGCGCATAAGCGAGCGAGGCGACGACGCACGCCAGCTTGGCCAGCACCCCGCCGCCGAGCGCGCTGAGCAGGCCCGGTCCGATCATCACCGCGACCCCGGCAAAGCCGATCGCCACGCCGGCCAGCTTGCGCGGCGTGATCTTCTCGTCGGCGGTAAACAGGTGCGCCACGATCACGCCCCAAATCGGCGTGGTCGCGTTGAGGATCGAGGCAAGCCCGCTGGCGATATGGGTCTGGGCCCAGCCGAACAAAGTGAACGGCAACGCATTGTTGAGCAGCGCCAGCAGCACGATCGCGGCCCACGCCTGGCGCGGCAGGTCGAGCTTCTCGCGACGCCACGCCAGCATCGCCCACATCGCCGCCGCGGCCATCGTCAGCCGGGTCAGCACATAGGTAAACGGCGGGACGTGGCGCACCGCGACTCCGATCAGGAAGAACGCCCCGCCCCAAATCAGTGCCAGCGTGCCGAGGATGGCCCAGTCGCGGCCGTTCATGGTGATGCGGATCATCGGCGCAGGATAGGGATCCGCCGCCGGGAAGGCGTCCCGCGCCTTGCGGGCAAAGTGGGGATCGAGCGCGGTCATATGGGAGATTTATCCGCGAAAGTGCTGGCTCGCCAACAAAACCACGTCTCGTTCCGATAAGCTGAACTTATGGACTAATCCGCGACGGCCTAATCCCTCAGCAGCTCGTTGATGCTGGTCTTCGACCGCGTCCGCTCGTCGACCCGTTTGACGATCACCGCGCACGCCAGGCTCGGCCCGCCGTCCCGCGCCGGGAGGGTTCCGGGCACGACCACCGCATAGGCCGGCACCCGGCCATAGATCACTTCCCCGGTGGCGCGGTCGACGATCTTGGTCGAGGCGCCGATGAACACGCCCATCGAGATCACCGCGCCTTGCTCGACCACCACCCCTTCGGCCACTTCGGAGCGCGCGCCGATGAAGCAATCGTCCTCGATGATCACCGGCCCGGCCTGCAACGGCTCGAGCACCCCGCCGATCCCGGTCCCGCCCGAAATGTGGACGTTGCGGCCGATCTGGGCGCAGCTGCCGACCGTCGCCCAGGTGTCGATCATGGTCCCTTCGCCGACCCGCGCGCCGATGTTGACGAAGCTCGGCATCAGCACCGCGCCGGGCGCGATGAAGGCGCCGCGCCGGACAATCGCGCCCGGTACGGCGCGAAATGCCGCCGTTTCGAACTCCTGCTCGCCCCAGCCGGCGAATTTCGACGGTACCTTGTCCCACCAGTGGGCGCCGCCGGGCCCGCCGGCGATCAGCGCCATCGGATTCAGGCGAAACGACAGCAGCACCGCTTTCTTGAGCCATTGGTGGACGACCCACTGGCCGTCGACCTGCTCGGCGATCCGTGCCGCGCCACTATCGAGCGCGGCGATGGCAGAATCCACCGCGTCGCGCGTGTCGCCCGATGTCGCCGGCCCGATGGATTCGCGCGCGTCCCACGCGGCGTCGATAATCGCGGTCGCGTCGTCGCTCACAATCGGTCCTCCAGGATGGTCTCGAGCCAATCGGCCACATTGTCGATGCGGTGGTCGATCACGGCCGGGTCGGCGGCATGATTGCCCCGCTCGGAGCCGTTGTCGACCCATACCGTGGTCATCCCGAGCGCCTTGGCCGGCCTGAGATTGGCCGCCATGTCGTCGGCCAGCAGGGCCTGCGCCGGGTCGATCGCATAACGTTCGCACAATAATGCATATCCATGCGGGTCGGGCTTGGGCCGAAGCTCGCTGGCGTGGATGTCGTGCAGGTCGCTGAAATGGTGGCCGACGCCGATCGCCTCGAGCACCCGCCGGGCATAAGGCGCGTCGCCGTTGGTGAAGACGAACCTGCGCCCCGGCAGCCGCCCGAGCCCGCGGCTCAGCCGCTCGTCCGGTGCGACCCGGTCGAGCGGGATGGCGTGGACGTCGTCGAGGAAGTGGCACGGGTCGATCGCGTGGCTCTTCATCAGGCCCGCAAGGGTGGTGCCATGCTCGTGGAAATGGGCTTTCTGGACCCGCCGCGCTTCGGTCGGGTCGCAGTCTAGCAGCCGCTGGATATAGGCGCCCATGCGCTCGTCGATCAGCGCGAACAGCCCAGTCGATGCCGGATAGAGGCAATTGTCGAGATCGAAGATCCAGTCGCGGATGTGGGCAAAGGCGGGGTCGATGCGGGTGTCCATGGGCCAGGCTGGGCCTACCCGATGTTCCACCTTCAGCAAATTGAAAGGTTTTCGAAAGCATAAGCTTGTCCGGGGAAGCTGTTACATTTCAGCGGGTTGAGCGGAGACGGGGAATGAAAAATCGGCATCTTGCAACGACCGCCTGCGCGGTCGTGCTGGCCTTTGGTGTAGCGGGCTGCGGCGGCGGTGGCGGCGGAGCGCGCCCGAGCCCGATGCCCGCGCCGACCCCCTCGCCAACGCCGACTCCAACGCCGACACCGACCCCGACTCCAACGCCGACCCCCACACCGACTCCGACCCCGACTCCCACTCCCACTCCCACTCCAACCCCCTCGGCCTTCGATACGGCCGAATACCGCGCCTCGGGTTACGCCACGGCCGCCAACGCCATCGCCGCCTACCAGGCCGGCGCGACCGGCGCCGGGGTCAAGATCGCGATCATCGATAGCGGCATCAATCCGGCGCTGGCGGAATTCGCCGGGCGGATCGATCCGGCCAGCGGCGATGTCGGCGATGGTCCCGGCCAGGCCGACCGCGGAGTCAGCGACGAAGGCGGGCATGGCACCGCAGTCAGCGCGGTCGCCGCCGCCGCCCGTAACGGCACCAACACGCTGGGCGTGGCGTTCGACGCGACCATCATCAGCCTGCGCGCCGACGATCCCGGCTCGTGCGCCGACACGACGCCCAATGGCGGCTGCGCCTTCTACGATCCGGCGATTGCCGCGGGCATCGACGCGGCCCGTCTCGCCGGCGCTCGAGTGATCAACCTGTCGCTCGGCGGGAGCGCGCCCGGCACGGCCTTGCTGGCGGCAATGCAGCGCGCGGTCGACGTCGGCATCGTGATCGTGATTTCGGCCGGCAACGACGGCGAGAAAGCGATCGGCCGGAATCCCGACCCGTTTGCACTGGTTCCGGCGCAGACCATCGGCACCAACGTCATCATCGCCGGGTCGGTCGGGGTCAAGACCGCGTCGGGGGTCGACGTCAGTCAATTGTCGACCTTCTCCAACAAGGCCGGGACCGGGGCCGCTTTCTACCTCGCCGCGCGCGGCCTCGATGACCGCGCGCCGGACGAAACCGGGGCGCAGTTCCTGTGGTCGGGGACCAGTTTCTCGGCGCCGACCATCAGCGGCGCAGTGGCCCTGATGGCGCAGGCCTTTCCAACCCTGGCCGGGGCCAAGATCGTCGAAATCCTGTTCTCCACCGCCGACGATCTCGGCGCCGCCGGGGTCGACGCGATTTTCGGCCATGGCCGGCTCAACATTGCCTCGGCCTTCCAGCCGCTCGGCGCGACCAGCCTGGCCAGCAGCAGCGTGCCGGTCAGCACCACCGACAATGGCGATCTGCCGGCGGCGGCCGGTGACGGCGGAACGATCGGGACGACCGGCGTGATCATCCTCGACGGTTACTCGCGCGCTTATGTGCTGAACCTCGCCAAAACCCTGCGCGCAGCCCCGCAATCGACCCCGCTGGCGCACGCCCTTCAGGGCAATATCCGCAGCGCCGGCGCGTCGGCCGGACCGGTCAGTGTCGCGCTGACGATCAGCGAGCGCCGCGACCTGCCGCAGGGTTTCGCGCTCAATAAGCTCGGCATCGGCCCCGACGACGCGCGCAAGTCGCGGCTGATCGCCGGTTCGGCGATTGCCGCCCTCGACCGCAAGACCGCGGTCGCGCTCGGCTTCTCGGAAGGCGCCAAGGCGCTGGAGCGCCGCCTGTCGGGCGCCGAGAGCGGCGCCTTCCTGATCGCCCGCGATATCGGCGGCGATACCGGCTTTGCGGCCAGGCGCGACGGCAGCGTCGCCGTGCGCCGCACCTTCGGGCCGGTCGGAGTGACCCTCTCGGCCGAGACCGGCAGCGTGTGGCAGGACATCGCCACCAGCGCCACGGGCTCACCCTATCGCTGGACCAGCCTGTCGCTCGACCGCCGCTTCGGCAAGACTTGGCTGTCCGCCGGCATTTCCAGCCTCGATGAGCAGGACAGCCTGCTCGGCGGCCGCCTCGCCAGCGCCTTGGGCGGCAACGGCGGCGCAACCAGCCGCTTCTTCGACCTCGAGGCCCGGCGCGCGCTCGGTCGCGGATGGAGCGCAAGCCTCACCGGGCGGCGCGGCTGGACCGATTTTGCCGGCGGCCGGTTCCACACCGCAGCCTACGGTTTCGACCTGACCAAGCTCGGCGTGCTCGGCGCCTCCGACCGCCTCGGCCTGCGCCTGGCGCAGCCGCTGCGGATCGAGCGCGGCGGAGTCGTGCTGATGCTTCCGACAGCTTACGATTACAGCACGCTGAGCGCGACCAGCAGCTTGTCGCGCCTGTCGTTCACCCCGAGCGGGCGCGAGGTCGACGCCGAACTCAGCTACGGCTCGAAACTGCTCGCCGACAATGGCTGGATCGGCGGCAATCTGTTCTTCCGCCGCCAGCCCGGGCACATCGCCGCGGCCGACGACGATATCGGCGCCGCGATCCGCTTCAGCCTCGGTTTCTAGGGCGGAAGCGCGGGACCAGCTTGCCGACGCCCGACCGGTAACGCACATAATCGTCGCCATAATGGCCGACCAGGTCGCGCTCTTCATAGCCGATCGCGATCAGCATGTAGGCCGACATTCCGACCGCCAGCAGCAGATGGCCGTAGGACATCAGCGGAGTCGCCCAAAAGGCCAGAAAGAAGCCGCTGTAGAGCGGGTGCGCGACCCATTTGTAGAACAAGGGCTGGCGTAATTCGGCCGGCGATGGCTCGCGGCCATTCAAGTGCAGCCACGCCTGCTGCAGACCGAACAATTCGAAATGGTTGAGCAGGAAGGTGCTGACCAGGACGATCAGCCAGCCCGCCGCGAACGCGATCCACAAGGGCATTTCGAGCGGCGTCCGCCGCGCGTCCCACACCGTCCCGTCGATCGGCCGCCAGAACATGAACAGGATGATCAGGGTCAGGCTGGCGATCAGCACGTAGGCGCTGCGCTCGGCCGGCGGCGGCACGTACCGGGTCCAGGCGCGCTTGAAGCCCTGCCGCGCCATCACGCTGTGCTGAATCCCGAACAGCGCGATCAGCACCACGTCGACGATCACCGCCACCGCCACCGGCGACTCCGGGCCGTGATCGACGGTCAGCCCGGCGACCGGGAAATTGCCGACGAAGCAGATCAGATAAAGGAAGGTCGCGAAGAACACCGCGTAGGCTATGATCGCAAACAATAAGGTCGCTGCACGGGACATGCCGATCCCCTTTCCGGGTCGAGGATTAAGGCCGGCGGCCGGTGCGGTACTCCGACACCGTCATCGGCACCTCGCACCCGTTCTCGGTTCGATAAACCGCCATAAATGCCACCGCCGGCGGGAGCTCGGTCAGTTTCCTCGGACGGATCGGACCGCCGTGAATGAGCGATCGCTGGCCGGCCAGCGTGGCGGCAACCGGCGGGCAATCCCTCGCCGGTTGCGAGTTGAATTGCGTAGTCGCCGGGGGGATCGCAACCGGCTCGAACCGGGCGCTCCCGGCGGGCGCCGCGGTCGCGCCGATCGCCAACGCCAGCATGGTCACCACAACGCGCATCGGGCCTCTCCTGTGGAGCCGCCCGATTAGCATTTTCTGGTCAGATGGTGAAGCTCTCGCCGCAGCCGCAAGCGCCCTTGGCGTTGGGGTTCTCGAAGGTGAAGCCGGCCGCGAAATCGTCCTCGACCCAGTCCATGATCGACCCGACCAGGTACAAAACCGATCCGCCGTCGACGTAGAACGTCCCGCCCGGGGTCGCGATCTTCTCGTCGAACGGCACTTCCTCGGTCACATAATCGACCGAATAAGCCAGCCCCGAACAGCCGCGCCGCGGCGTCGACAATTTGACCCCGATCGCGCCGTCTGGGGCGCGCTCCA
>JBDSGH010000041.1:0-5660 GCA_039919095.1 Sphingomicrobium sp.
TCGATTGGCGGGTGACTCTCGGGCATGCGCGGTCATTGCGGGGAGCTAGGCGACGAAGCAATCCACTTTGCGCCGCTGGATTGCTTCGCTGCGCTCGCAATGACAACAAGGCCCGATGAGCCCGCAACCTCGAACCGCGATCGTCACCGGCGCCGGCAAGCGCGTCGGCGCCGCAATCGCCGAGGCGTTGATTACCGACGGCTGGACAGTGGTTGCGCATGTTCGACGGGCGGAGGATGCGGTCGCTCCGGGCGCGGTCAAGGTCGCAGCCGACCTGGCCGATGGAGCGTGCGCTCAGACCATTTTCGCCGCCGCAGCCGGCCTGCCGCCGGTGCGGCTGCTGGTCAACAACGCCGCGCGCTTCGCGGCCGACGCGTTCGGTGCGGCCAGCGCCGATGAGTTCGACGCCCATATGGCGGTCAACGTCCGCGCGCCGCTGCTCCTGACCGATGCCTTCGCCGCCGTCCATGACGGTCAGGGCGACGCGCTGGTGATCAACCTGCTCGACGCCAAGCTGGCGGCGCCCAATCCCGATTTCCTCAGCTACACTCTGTCCAAATATGCGCTTGCCGGGCTGACCGAGCTTGGCGCGCGAGGGCTGGCCGCGCGCGGGATCCGGGTCAACGGCATCGCGCCGGCACTGATGCTGCGCTCGGCCGGACAGAGCGAGGAGAATTTCGCGATCATGCAAAGCGCCAACCCGTTGCGCCGCGCGATTGCGCCGGGCGACGTGGTCGCCGCGGTGCGTTATCTGATTGCATCGCCCGCCGTGACCGGCGAGGTGCTGACGATCGATGGCGGCCAGCGCTTCTGGTCACTCGATCGCGACGTGCAATTCCTGGAGAAACAATGAGCGCCGCCGAACCGAAACTTGTCGGGATGGTGCCCGATCATCTGCGGGTGCGGTCGAGCAGCATCCTGCTCGATGCGCTTGAGGTCCAGGCCGACATCGGTTTTCACGAATTCGAGATCGGCAAGCCGCAGCGGCTGCTGATCACGGTCGAGATCTGGCTCGAGGACTTGTCGCCGCCGTCGGACGACGAACCGGCCAGCGCGTGGGACTATGATTATTTGCGGACCGAGGTCGAGACTCTCGCCGCGGCCAATCGCTACAATCTTCAGGAAACGCTGGCCCACGCAATCTACGCGCGATTTGCCGCGATGCGCGGGGTCAAGGCGCTGCGCGTGGCGACCACCAAGCCCGACATTTACCCGGAGGCGCGCGGGGTCGGGATCGAGATCGCGTCATTTCATTGAAAGATGCGCGTCCTTTTGTCGCGGACCTTGCGGTTGTGGAACAAAATCCGTTGCACGGCCTTTGAGCCGGTTATACAGAGGCGCGCTGTTGCCGATGATACGTTGATACATCAGCACATCCGTTTCACTGGGCAGGGCGCGCGTCTGGACGTCCAGTCAATCCGCTATCCAGGCGGCGTGTCGAGGAGAATTGCGGCTTAATGTCATACGCCAATCGAAAAGAGATGAGCAGCAACAAGACGGCCGCGATCGTGGTCGTTGCGCTGATTCACCTCGTGCTCGGATACGCCCTGGTCACCGGCCTGGCTTATAATGTCATCAAGCAGGCGGCCGAGGATTTGAAAACCTTCGACGTCGCCGAGGAACCGCCGCCCCCCGAAGAGGAGCCGCCGCCCCCCGAGAAGCAGCCCGACGTACCGCCGCCACCGCAGGTCGCAGCGCCGCCGCCGCTGGTTCGGACCAACATCACCACGCCGCAGATCCAGACCACTCCGAACCCGCCGCCGTTCGTTCCGGTCATTCGGCCGGCGCCGCCGGCTCCGCCGGCGCCACCAGCGCCGCGGATCGAGCCGGCGCGCGCTCGCGCTAATCTCGCGTCCTATGTGTCGAACGACGATTATCCGTCGGATGCGCTGAGCCGCGAGGAGCAGGGTGTGACCGGTTTCCGGCTCGATATCGGGCCCGACGGACGCGTCACCAACTGCACGATCACGCAGTCGAGCGGTTCGCGTTCGCTCGACAGTACCACGTGCCGGCTGATGAAGAGCCGCGCTCGATTCACCCCGGCCAGCGACAGCACCGGCAGAAAAGTCGCCGATTCCGTCCCCGGCCGAATTCGTTGGCAGATACCCGAATAGCCCCAAGCATTTTATCTAATCATCAGAGGAAAGTAGACGATCATGGCAACACCAGCTCCCGCAGCCGACAACCCCTATGGCCTGATGCAGGCACTTCAAGAAGGTGGCCTCATCTCCTGGACGGTTTTCGTAATCCTCGTGATCATGTCACTGGGCACGTTTTACATCCTGTTCACCAAGCTGATGCAGCAGCAGAAGATCATGAGCCAGGGCAAGAAGGTCCGGGCCAGCTTCTGGAACTCGCCCAATTTGCGCGAGGCCGCGACCAAGCTTGAAGCGCGCAGCGCCTATCGCTCGATCGTCGACGATGCGCTGGTCGCCCAGGAGCAGCACGGGAAGCTGACCGATCCGATCGACCAGCACGATTGGATGGCCAACAGCCTGGCGCGCAGCCAGGGCTCGATCGGCGCCCGTCTCGGTGAAGGCCTCGCCTTCCTCGCCACGGTCGGTTCGACCGCTCCGTTCATCGGACTGTTCGGAACCGTGATCGGCATCTACCGCGCGCTGATCAAGATCGGCGCTTCCGGCCAGGCATCGATCGACGTCGTTGCCGGCCCGGTTGGCGAAGCGTTGATCATGACCGCACTCGGCCTGGTCGTCGCGGTTCCCGCGGTGCTTGCCTACAACTGGCTGATCCGCCGCAACAAATCGATCATGGAAGATCTCGCGGCGTTCACTAACGACTTGCACGGCTATCTGATGTCCAACGGGCAGGTGAAGCCGCGCATGGCCGGTATCGCCCCGCAGACCAAGGCCGCAACCCCGCCGCAGCGTGGCAGCGAGCCGTTGCGCACCGGATCGCCGGCGTCTCCGACGACTGCCGACCGCGTCTAATCGTTGAGCTTGCTCCGGACCGGCATTCATTCGCCGGTCCGGAGCGCAGCTCACCCAGAATTTAAAGAGAAGGCCAAGACAATATGGCGATGAGTGTGGGCTCCGCGGAAGAGGGCGAAGACGTCCCCATGTCCGACATCAACACTACGCCGCTGGTCGACGTGATGCTGGTGCTACTGATCATCTTCCTGATTGCGGTTCCGGTCGTGTTGCAGACCGTCCCGGTCAAGCTGCCGAGCGTCCGGTACGAGGCGACCACGACCAAGCCGGAGAACGTCAACCTGTCAGTCAGGGGCGCTCCGGACGGGTCGTGCGAGGTGTATTGGAACCTGCAGAAGGTTTCGAGCAAGGAATTGCTCGACCGCGCGGTCAAGAAGCTCGAGGACGAGATCAAGCGCGTCGGCGGCGTTGACAATATCAACGAAGAAAACATGCCGGAAGCGCACATTCGCGGCGACATCGATACGCCGTACAAGTGCATCGGCGGAGCGGTCTACACCATGCAGCGCGCTGGTTTCGCCCGTGTCGGATTCATCTCCGAGCCGCCTCCCGGCGGCAACGTCACTCGCCGACTCTAAAAGCATAGGAGCACGCCGCAATGGCAATGCAGACTACCGGCGACAATGAAGCCGGCGAACCCATGATGGAAATCAACACGACGCCGCTTATCGACGTCATGCTGGTGCTCCTCATCATGTTCATCATTACCATCCCGATCCAGACCCACGCGGTGAAGCTCGACCTGCCGCAGAACCAGCAGGACCAGACGCCGCCGCCGGTCGACCCGATCAAGAACAAGGTGGTGATTACCGCGGCCGGCGTGATCCTGTGGAACGGGACCCCGGTCAACACGACCCAGCTGCGCCAGTATCTCGACATCTCGCAGCAGATGAACCCGCTGCCTGAGCTTCACCTGCAGCCCGAGCCGACCGCCCGTTACGAGACGGTTGACCAGGTGCTGGCGATCACCAAGCTGGCCCATGTCGAGAAGATGGGTTTCGTGGGCAACGAGCAATACACCAACTTCTAATACGGCTCGTCATCCGAGTAGCCAAAAGGGCGGTCTTCACGGGCCGCCCTTTTTAATTACGGCCGTTTGCAATGTTGCGTGTTATGAGATAATGTAACATACCTGCAGGAGGCCAGCCATGCAACGGGTGTTCACCTATCGCGACGAAGTGCCGATGATGGAAATCAACACGACGCCGCTGATTGACGTCCTGCTGGTGCTGCTGATCATGTTCGTCATCACTATCCCGATCCAGACACACGCGGTGAAGGTGGATTTGCCGGTCGGGATGACCTCGCCATATCCGCCGCCCCGTGCAATCAAGAACACGGTGGTGATCACCCGCGCCGGGCTGATCCTGTGGAACGATGCGCCGATTTCCTTCGCCGGGCTGCGTTATAATCTGGTGCTGACCCAGCGGATGCGGCCGACGCCCGAACTGCACCTGCGCCCTGAGCCCGAAGCGCGCTACGCCATCGTCGACCAGGTGCTGGCCGCAACCAAGCGCGCGGCTGTCGAGAAAATGGGCTTCGTCGGCAACGATCGCTACGCGACTTTCTAGAACGCTAGCCGCCTCTGGCGCTTGGGGAATCCTCGTGCCATTGGGCCGCGGGTGAACCAGACGTCCGAATTCGCCGTCGTGATCCTGGCCGCGGGGCAAGGCACCCGCATGCGCTCCGACATGCACAAGGTGCTGCACCCGATCGCCGGGCGGCCATTGCTGCTCCACTTGCTCGACCGGGTCGACGGGCTCGGCGCGCGAAAACGGGTCGTGGTCGTCGGCAAGGGCCGCGACCAGGTCGAGGAGGCGCTCAATGGCCGCGATGTGACGGTCGCGCATCAGGCGCAGCAGAAGGGCACCGCGCACGCCGTTCAGCATGCGGCAGGAGCGCTGGACGGTTACGAGGGCGCGGTCCTCATCCTTTACGCCGACACGCCGTTCGTCGAGGCGGAAACATTGAAGCGGATGCTGGACCGGCTCGACGGCGAAGGTGGACCGGGCGTGGTCGTGATGGCCTCGCGTCCGGCGGATCCGAAAGCCTATGGCCGGATTATCCTTGGCGACGGCGACCGCATCGCCAAGATGGTCGAGTTTCGCGACGCGACCGAGGAAGAGCGCGCCGTCCGCCTCTGCAACAGCGGGATGATGGCGCTGCGCAGCGTCGACCTGTTCCGCTGGCTGGACCAGGTCGGCAACGCCAACGCCGCGGGTGAATATTATCTGCCCGACGTGGTCAATATCGCCGCCGCCGAGGGCCGCGAGGCGGTGGTGATCGAAGGCGATCCGTACGAGACCGCCGGCGTCAACAGCCGCGCCGAGCTGGCCCACCTCGAGCTCGAATGGCAGCGGCGGCGGCGCGAGCAGGCGCTGGAGGATGGGGCGACGCTGATCGACCCAGAAAGCGTGTGGTTCGCCTACGATACCAAGCTCGGCCGCGACGTGACGGTCGAGCCGCACGTGGTGTTCGGCCCGTTGGTCGAAGTCGCCGACGGCGCGTACATCAAGGCGTTTAGCCATATCGAAGGGGCGGTGATCGGCGCCCGGGCCAGCGTCGGGCCGTTTGCGCGGATCCGTCCCGGCACCTGGCTCGCTGACAATAGCCGGGTGGGCAATTTCGTCGAGTTGAAGAACGCGCGGGTCGGGCAAGGCGCCAAGGTCAATCACCTAAGCTATGTCGGCGATGCCGACGTCGGCGAGGGCG
>JBDSGH010000042.1:0-7334 GCA_039919095.1 Sphingomicrobium sp.
TCGGGATCGACTGGCCAGCCCAAAGGTGTGGTTCACACCACTGGCGGCTATGCGGTGTGGGCGGCAACCACCTTCGACTGGATTTTCGGGCCACGCGATGACGATATCTTCTGGTGCACCGCCGATGTCGGCTGGATCACCGGCCACAGCTACGTGGTCTACGGCCCGCTAATGAACGGGGCGACCAGCGTGATGTTCGACGGCGTTCCCAATTACCCCGACTTCGGGCGGTTCTGGGAAACCATCGACCGCCTCGGCGTGACCATTTTCTACACCGCGCCGACCGCGATCCGGGCGCTGATGCGCGAAGGCGACGATTGGGTCACGCGGCACCGCCGCACATCGATCCGCCTGCTCGGAACTGTCGGCGAGCCGATCAACCCCGAAGCGTGGGAATGGTATTGGCGCGTGGTCGGCGACCGGCGCTGCCCGGTGGTCGACACCTGGTGGCAGACCGAAACCGGCGGAATCCTGATCTCGCCCTTCCCCGGCGCGACCCCGATGAAGCCCGGCTCGGCAAGTCACCCGCTGCCCGGCGTCGAACCGCTATTGGTCGATGCCGCGCACACCATTCTGGAAGGCCCATCGAGCGGCAATCTATGCATTGCGGCCTCATGGCCGGGGCAGATGCGCACCGTGTGGGGCGACCACGCCCGCTTCTTCGAGACCTATTTCAAAACCTATCCCGGGCTCTATTTCACCGGCGACGGCTGCCGCCGCGACGAGGGCGGCTATTACTGGATCACCGGCCGGGTCGACGATGTGATCAACGTTTCCGGTCATCGCATCGGCACCGCCGAGGTCGAAAGCTCGCTGGTCTCACACCCCTTGGTCGCCGAGGCCGCGGTGGTCGGCTTCCCGCACGAGATCAAGGGCACCGCGATCTACGCCTTCGTCACCCTCAACGCGGGCGAGGACGGTGACGATGCGCTGCGCAAGGATCTGGTCCGGGAGGTCCGCAACGACATCGGCGCTCTCGCTGCGCCTGAAAAAATCCAATTCACCCCGGCGCTGCCCAAAACCCGGTCGGGCAAGATCATGCGGCGCATCCTGCGCAAGATCGCCGAGGGCGAAAGCCAGTTTGGCGACACCTCGACGCTGGCCGACCCGGCAGTGGTCGATGCGCTGCTCGCTGGGCGGGTATGAAGCTTGCGATTGTTGGCGCAGCGCTGGCGCTGGCCGGTTGCGTCCCTTCGAGCCCGCTCCCCGCGGACTTGGCGGCGCGGCTCGATCCGATCGCCTTTTTTACCGGCCACACCCGCGGTAGCGCGGTCCTCCACAAGGCTTTCAGTCCCGCGGTCAGGGTGCGCGTCGACAGCTTCGGGCGGGGCGACGGGCACGGCGGGCTGGTGCTAGACCAGACCATCCGCGAAGGCAGCAAGCAACCGCGGCAACGGCGCTGGCGCTTCCGCTCCGACGGCCACGGCAGCTACCGCGGGTCGCTGACCGACGCGTCCGGGCTGGTCCAGTTCGTCGTCACGGGGCCGCGCGCCAACATCCATTACCGAATGAAAAACGGAATGGCGGTCGACCAGCAACTGGCATTGCAGCGCGACCCGCGGCTGGTCATCAACCGCTTGACGGTGACCAAGTTCGGCCTGCGCCTGGCGACGCTCGACGAACGGATCCACAAGATCGACTGACTGATCCTGTCCGATTGGGCGCGAGCGTTAACCTGAAACAGAGCCTGGTGGCCTAGACCGGACCGACCAGGAGACAGAATCATGAAATTCGTACCGATGAAATCGCGTGGCGGCGACTATCTGGTCGTGGTCGGCAACGTCGCCTGGCTGCGCGCGCACGAAAATGGCCAGACCCAGGTCGGCATCATCGGCAGTTCCCCGCTGCTGGTCGCCGGCACCATCGAAGAAACCGCCGCCACGATCCTCGCCGGCTAACTCTCGACGCACTTTGGGTTGCACGCGGCAGGCGCGGCGTTATCCCTCGGTCGAGGGGAATGGATCATGGCCAGCGTCGCGGAGCAGCATCACAAGCCTTGGTCGATGGCCAGAATCATCACCGCCTCGTCGGCCGGCACCGCCTTCGAATGGTATGACTTTTTCATTTTCGGCAGCCTTGCCCAGATCATTTCCAAAGTTTTCTTCACCGGTCTCGATCCGACCGCCGCGCTGATCGCCGCGCTCGGCCTGTTCGCTGCCGGCTTCGCCTTTCGCCCGCTGGGCGCAATCCTGTTTGGGGTGATGGGCGATCGCATCGGGCGCAAGGCGACGTTCCTCGTCACGGTCAGCCTAATGGGTGGCGCCACGTTCGCCATCGGCCTGCTGCCAACCTACGGCCAGGCCGGGATCCTCGCACCAATGCTGCTGATCTTCCTGCGCATCTGCCAGGGGACCGCGCTCGGCGGCGAATATGGCGGCGCCGCAATCTACGTCGCCGAACATGCCCCCGACGACCGCCGCGGCACGATGACCGGCTGGATCCAGTCGTCGGCAGCGTTCGGCCTACTCGCCGCTTTGCTGGTGATCCTCGCCACCCGCACAGTATTGGGCGAAGACCAGTTCCTCGGCTGGGGCTGGCGGGTGCCGTTCCTCGCCTCGATCGTCCTGCTCGCGGTCTCGGTCTGGCTGCGCACACGGCTCGCCGAAAGCCCGGCCTTTGCCAAGCTGCAGGAGGACGGCGAAGTCTGTCACACGCCGCTGCGCGAAGCCTTCGCCGAACGCCAGAGCCTCAAGCGCGTCGCCATCGCCTTCTTCGGCATCATGTGTGCCCAGGGCGCGGTGTGGTACTGCACCTTCTTCTACATGCAGGTTTATCTCGAGCGCTCGCTCGGCGTGCCGGGGCCGATCGTCAACCTGCTGGTGATCGTCATGACCCTGGTCAGCGCGCCGCTCTATGTGCTGTTCGGCTGGCTGTCCGACCGGTTGGGCCGCAAGCCAGTCATGCTCGCCGGCATGCTGCTCGCGCTGGTGCTGTATTTCCCTGGCTTCCACCTGATCACTCAGGCCGCCAACCCGGCCCTCGCCACGGCGCAGCGCGCCACGCCGGTGGTCGTCCTGACCAATCCAGCGACCTGTACCACCCAGTTCGATCCGGCCGGCACGAGGCGCTTCGACACCGCCTGCGACATCGCCAAGAGCCTGCTCGTGGCGCGCGGAATCGCGCACCGGACAGCGGCTTCGGTCGACGGCTCGACGACCGTCGCGGCCGGCAACAACCGGCTTGCCGTGCCGAGCGGCGAAGGGTTGTCGGGGGCCGACCTCAAGTCTCTCAAGACCGCCACCGCCGACCAGCTCAAGGCGACCTTGGCTGCGGCCGGCTATCCCGCCAGCGCCGATCCCAAGGCGATCGACTATCCGGTGCTGATCGCTGTCCTGCTGCTGTTCGTGGTCGCCGCCACCGCGCTCTACGGGCCGCAGGCGGCGGCGCTGGTCGAGATGTTCCCGACCCGCGTGCGCTATACCGCGCTCAGCCTGCCCTATCACGTCGGCACCGGGTGGGTCGGCGGCTTCCTGCCGGTCACCAGCTTCGCCATCGTCGCCATCACCGGCAATCTCTACGCCGGCCTGTGGTACGCCGTGATCTTCACCGCGATTTCAGTCGTGGTCGCCGCCTTGTTCCTCAAGGAAACCCGCGGCCAGCCGATCGCTTAGCGTGGACCGCTGATCAGGCCGCCCAGTGGATGTCGATCGGCTGCTCGGCCTCGGCCAGCACCCGGCCGATCGGCAGCTGGGAGCTGTGTCCGTCCTTGATCGCCTGCTCGAGCAGGGCCTTTTTCTGTTCCCCTCTGATGGTGATCAGCAGGGTCCGCGCGGCGAGGATTGAGGCGCGGGTCAGGGTCACCCGCGGCACCGCGGCATCCGCCGGCATCGGATCGGGCATCACCCCGACCGCGCGGCGCGCCTTCGGCGCATCGAGCGCGTCCTGGAGGTCGGGTCCGGCAAAGATCGAGGCAGTATGGCCGTCGCTGCCAACCCCGAGCCAGACCAGGTCGGGCGGCCAAGACAGGTCCTGCAGCCGGGCGTCGGCGGCACCCCCGGCAAGCCGGTAATCCTCGATTGTGGTGGCGATCGGGAACACCCGCGCGCCAACCGGCAGGAACGCCTGGGCGATCGCGCGGATATTGCTTAGTTCGCTATCCATCGGCGCCAGGCGGTCGTCGGTCGGAATGATCGTGACCCGCTTCCACGGCAGGCTGCGCGCGGCGATCTTGGGATAGATCCGCAGCGGCGTGGTGCCGCCGGGAAGCGCGATCAGCGCCGAATCCCGAGCCTCGAGCGCGCTTTCAACGATAAACCCGACGTCGCCGGCAACCGCGTCGGCCATTTCCTCCGCGCTCTCATATTCCCACCATTCGGCTTCGATCATTGGCTTGGCGCCCTTCACTGGTCAGTTGGGGGGCGTCTGCCGATATCCGGCCCAACCTGCAACCGGCTGGCCGTATCGATTGAAGGCCGGCCGATAGCGGAACCGCAGCTGGGTCAGCCGGCACAACTCCGAATCGATCGTCGGATTGCCGGTTCCGCGATCGACGAAGCATTGAATGATTCGCCCGGACGGATCGATCCTGAAACGCATGAAGACCTGCGCCCCGCGCGGCCACATGCTGAGCAGGCCGCGGGGGAAATCGCGCCCGCGCAAGACCGGCGTCAGCAATCGCGGCGGCTCGACATACCCACCGTCGCCGCCGCCGCCGTTACCATTGCCCGCGCCACCGCTGCCGGTCCCGGTGCCGACTCCTCCGGCACCGGTGCCGGGGCCGCGCACATCCGAGGCGCCCTGGGTCGGGGCAGCCCCTTCGCGCGGCGTCTCGCTGACTGCGATCTTGGGCGGCACCGGCAGTTCGATTGCAGGCTTGGGCGCGACCACCGGGGTAGCTTCGCTCTTGATATTTTTCGGCGACGCGGCGCCTTCCTTGGCCTTGGGCTTGGCCTTGTTCGACTGGTGGACCGGTGGCGGCGGAGGTGGCGGTGGCGGCTTGACCACCTTGAGGTCGAATATCTCGAGCGCGCGCTGCGGCTGGGCAAGATCGATCGTACCCGACATGTGGAGCAGCGCGAACGCGAGCCCGAAGTGGATCGCGATCACCGCCGCGATCGCGCCGCTTTTGTCCCGATTATTGAGGTTGGTGCGATACATGCAGCTGGTCAACGCCGCTGGCGACTGGCCGGTTGCCCGGGCATTCGTAACTGCCCAGCAACGGGAACGAACAAACAGTGCCTGGCGCGTGCGACGGTTGTAGCTTGACACATCCGTGTTAGCGTCCGTTCCATTGGGGGGCGCATGTTCCAGCGCAAAGCATTGATCTTCGCACTGTGCATTGCCGCCTTGTCCGATGCGACCATAACCCGTGCGCTGTGGCCGCAGGGCTTCGCCTACGACTTTGCCGTATTCTGGCGCACGGTTCACGGCCCAATTTCACAAATCTACGCCGACAGCCCCGATCCGTTCGTCTATCCGCCGACCGGGCTGCTGTGGTTTGAGCTGCTCAGGCTGGCGCCGTTTTGGCCGAGCTTCATCGCCTGGTCGATCCTGTCCTTGGCGGCCTTCTGGTTCGCGTCGGGCCGGCTGGTCGGACGGACGCCGGCCTGGCTTGCAGTCGCCTCGCCGGCGGTGGTGCTCGGGCTGATCCCCGGACAAACCGCGCTCCTGGCGAGCGCCGGCCTGCTTACGGCTTATGCGGTTCGCTCGCCCATCGCGCGCGGCATCCTGCTTGGGCTGACCGTGACTTTGAAACCGCAACTTGTGCTGCTCGCCCCGCTGGTCCTGCTGGTCCAGGGCGAGCTGGCGGCGCTGGCTGCGATGACGCTGGTCGCAGGGGCGCTGGCGGCGCTTGCAACCGCTTTGTTCGGCGCAGGCATCTGGGCCGCGTGGATGCAGTCGATCCCCCACTTCCAGCAGGTGCTGATCGAACGCCATCTCTCGCTGTCGGCGGTCTCTCCAGCGAGTTACGCGCAGCAACTCGGCGTCCCGGCCATTCTGGCACTGGCCGGCGGGGTGCTCGCAGGACTATTGGTCGCCCTTCGCTCGAAGGAACTTGGACCGGCGCGTACCGCCGCCGCGATTGCCGCCGCAAGCCTGCTCGCGGCCCCTTATGCGCTGCGCTACGATCTGGTGGCGTTGATGCCGCTGGTGGCTGGCACCATCCTGGCCGAGAGCGATCGCCGGGGGTTTGTCGCCAGCCTCGCTTATTCGGCGATCCTGGGACCGCTCAGCATCGTCGCGGCGCTGCCTTCGATTTTCCAAAAGACCCTCGGCCGCGTCAGCTCCGCGCCAGCGCCATCGTGACTAGTGCCCCGGCGGCGATTGCGATGCCGTAGGGGATTCCCGAATTCTTGTTGAGTATCGCGATTCGATTTGAGGCAGTGTTCCCAACAAACATCCGGGCACTCAGGATCAGCACGGCGAGCACGCCTCCGGCGATCGCCACGCTCGTCAAAAGCGCGAGTGAACCACTAAGGTTGAACCATAGGCAGACCGCGGCCAGCAGCTTGACGTCGCCGCCGCCGAGAATCTCCCGTGCAAACAGGAAGGTGCCGACCGCTAGCACGGCCGCAAACACGACCGCATTCTCCCACAAGGACGTCGAAAAGCCGGCCAGCACGATCGCCACGATGGCGAGCGCCAGCACGGCGATCACCGTGTAGTTCGATATTCGCAGCCGCACCGCGTCTTCCGCCGCGGCGATCAGCAGCGTGATGGCCAGCAACCACGCCAGCCACTGGGGGGCATCGGTGGCGAGGGTCATTTTTCCGACTGGGCCACGCGAAGATTGTTGGCGGCGCGCTCGTACCACGTCCCGCGCGCCTCGATTGCGCGAGCGAAGGCAGCGATTGCACGCGCCTTGTCCTGCTGCAGCCCGGCGACCACGCCCGCGTCGTTGAGCCGCGCCGCCCACTCCTGATCGCTCTCCCCCGGACGGCGGGCCGGCAGCTCGCCGGCGATCGCTGCCTGGGCGAGCTCGAGATTATCGGCGATCCGCTCCGATTTCGGATCGATCTCCGCCGCGCGCTGGAGCGGCGCCACCGACTCGGCCCAGCTCCCCCTGAGCAGCAGCGACCAGCCGTGGTTGTTGAAAACTTCGGCGCGAGTCGGCGCGATCTCGCCAGCACGCGAATATGCGGCATCGGCGGCAGCCCAGTCGCGCTGGAAATCCGCGAGGACGCCGCGCGCGTTCCACGCTCTCCACGACGGTGCAGGCGACGCAATCGCGCGCTCGATCAGGGCCGAAGCGCGTCGGGTGTTGCCGATCTTGAGCGCTGCAATCCCCGCGCGTTCGGCCAGCAGCAAGTCCGCCGGATTGGCGGCGATGAGCCGTTCGTAGCGGGTCAGCGCCTCGACATTCTGGCCCGACGCGAAGGCGAGGTCGGCAAGCA
>JBDSGH010000043.1:0-5570 GCA_039919095.1 Sphingomicrobium sp.
TGGTCGCCGTTCTCGAGGATGGTGCGCAGCGGCACCACCCGCCCGTTGACCTTGGCGCCGACGGTCTTGTCGCCGAGCGCGGTGTGGACTGCATAGGCAAAGTCGACCGGGGTCGCGCCCTTGGGCAGCTGGATCAGCTCGCCCTTGGGGGTAAAGGCGAAAATCCGGTCCTGGTACATCGCCATCCGGGTGTGCTCGAGCAGCTCCTCGGGGCTTTCGGCATGGTCGAGGATCTCGACCAGGTCGTCGATCCACGGCACGTGCAGGTCGGCCGCCGGCTTGCCTTCCTTATAGGCCCAATGGGCGGCGAGCCCGCGCTCGGCCTGCTCGTGCATGCCGCGCGCGCGAATCTGGATCTCGATCCGCATCTTGGCGTCGTGGATCACCGAGGTGTGGACCGAGCGGTAGCCGTTGCGCTTGGGGGTTGAGACGAAATCCTTGAAGCGGCCGGGGACCATCGGCCAGCGGCGGTGGATCAGGCCGAGCGCGCGGTAAACGTCGGCTTCGTCGTTGACGATCACGCGGAAGGCCATGACGTCGGACAATTGCTCGAAGCTGATGTGGCGCTCGGCCATCTTCTTCCAGATCGAATAGGGATGCTTCTCGCGGCCCATGACCTCGGCCTGGAGGCCGTTGTCGGCGAGGTGCAACTGGAGGCCGAGCCCGATCCGGCTGACGATGTCGCCGCCCTGGTCGTGGAGCAGTTTCAAGCGCCGCGTGATCGACGCGTAAGCGTCGGGCTCGAGCTCCTTGAACGCCAGCGTCTGCATCTCGTTCATGATCTCGTACATGCCAATCCGCTCGGCCAGCGGGGCATAGATATCCATCGTTTCCTTGGCGATCCGCCGGCGCTTGTCGCCGTCGGCGATGTGATGGAGCGTGCGCATGTTGTGCAAGCGGTCGGCAAGCTTGACCAGCAGCACGCGGATGTCGTCGCTGAGAGCGAGCAGGAACTTGCGCAAATTCTCGGCGGCGCGCTCATTTTCCGACTGGGCCTCGATCTTGCTCAACTTGGTCACGCCGTCGACCAGCCGGGCAATATCCTTGCCGAACAGCTTCTCGATTTCCTCGGGCGTGGCGAGCGTGTCTTCGATCGTGTCGTGGAGAATGGCGGTGACGATCGTCTGGTCGTCGAGCTTGAGATCGGTAAGGATCCCGGCGACCTCGATCGGGTGGCTGAAATAGGGATCGCCGCTGGCCCGGACCTGCGAGCCGTGGGCCTTCATCGAAAACACGTAGGCGCGGTTGATCAGCCCCTCATCGGCATCGGGATCGTAGGCGCGAACCTTCTCGATCAGCTCATATTGTCGCAGCATCGGGCCTAGATGGCGCGCGCGACGCCGTTTGTGCAAGTGCGAAGGGCAAGGGGGTGGGGCCGCGCCAGGGAGTTCGCGGCCCCGAGGTCGTTCGAGTGTTATTGCTAATGGGCGTTGGCCAGCGCCTCGGGGGGAGCGTTGCGGGCGGCGGTGTTGCAGCGGTCGAGCGCGGCGGGATCGAACGCCTGGCCGTCGACGACGAAGCTTTCCACTCGGCCAGCGCGCTTGGCGAGCGACTGGCACAGCACCGCCGGGCGGCTTTCCTCGGTCGCACCCTGGCACGCGGCCGGGCCGCAATTCCAGACGATGTCGCGGGCGATGATGCGCTGCGTCGCGGGCGCGACCAGCTTGGCGGAGTAAGTGGCGGCGACGGATGGCGAAGCGACCAGGGCGACGGCGGCGAGGGCCAGCAGCGGACGAAACATCCGATTCTCCTGTTGAGTTGCGAACAGAAACTTATTATCAATCAAGGTTGTTATTCGCAACTTTTTTTTGCGGCGCCTTTATGCTTTTCTGGATTCGCAGGAGACGACCGATTTGGCGCACGACAGAGTGACATCCGACATCGATGCCTTTCGCGAAGCGGCGCTGCATTGCCCACTGCCGGGCGCGGTCGAGCTGATCGGCGAGAAATGGGCGTTCCTGATCCTGCGTGGCGCGCTCAATGGCCTCCAGCATTTCGAGGAGTTCCAGGCCGGGCTCGGAATCGCGCGCAATATCCTGTCCGACCGGCTCGGCAAGCTGGTCGCCGGCGATATTCTCGCGCGATCGTTGGACCCGACCGACAAGCGCAAGGTGATCTATGCGCTGACCGACAAGGGCGAGGCGCTGCTGCCGGTGGTGCTGGCGCTGCGCCAGTGGGGCGAAGATTGGGGGCAGCGACCGGCCCCGGTGGTGCTGGTCGACCGGCGTGATTCCAAGCCGGTGCGTCGGATCTGCGTCCAGGCGGCCGACGGCCGTCCGCTTCAGCTCAGCGAGCTGACCTGGCTGTCACGCGACGATTCGGCGCCGCAGCCGCCCGCCAGTCGCCAGCTCCAGGCGGCCAAGATGCCGGCCGCCTGATCCCACTTTTCGTTTATTCGTAGTCGCCGCCGGACGGGGTCGGGCGCGGCGGAGCGGCCGCGGTCAGGCGCAGCGCCTCGGCCGATTCGCTCAGCGAAGCCAGCTCGTCGGTCTCGTCCTCTTCGTCGACCCGAACCTTTTGCAGGTTGGAGACGATCGCTTCCTCGAGTTCGCGCGGCTTGACCGTCTGCTCGGCGATTTCGCGCAGCGCCACCACAGGGTTTTTGTCACGGTCGCGCTCGATCGTCAGGTCGGCACCGCCGGACACCTGGCGGGCGCGCTGGGCCGCCATCAGAACCAGGTCGAACCGGTTCGGGATCTTGTCGACACAATCTTCGACTGTAACGCGCGCCATTCATCGCTCCGCAAATCTGCAGGTTTAAAGGATGACTGCGAGATAGGGTGCGGTAGTCGTCCAGTCAAGGAAGCGCCCGGTGCAGCACCGTCCTGGGCCGGGTCAGGCGGACCTGACCTTGCGTTGCCAAGCCGCTGACGCCACACCCCGGCGATGGGCAAACCCCGGACGACAAGCAAGCGGGGCAAAGCTGCCGCCAAGACCACGGCCAAACCGCGCCCGCTGTCGGTCGACGGCAACCGGCTGACCCTGCTGCCCGAAGGCCCGATGCGGCTCGAGGCCTTGATCGCCCTGATCGACGGCGCCGAGCAGTCCCTGAGATTGCTCTACTACACGTTTCTTCCCGATGGTTCGGGCGAACAGGTCAAGGCTGCGCTGCTGCGGGCGATCGAGCGCGGAATCCCGGTTTCGCTGCTGATCGACGGCTTTGGCAGCAGCTCTACGCCCGACGACTATTTCCTCGACCTGTCGCGCGCCGGGGCCGAGTTCTGCCGATTCAATCCGCGCTATGGCCGGCGCTATTTGCTGCGCAATCACCAGAAGCTCGCGCTGGCCGACGGCGATACGCCCAACAGTCGCGCAATAATTGGCGGGTTCAATGTCGCCGACGATTATTTCGGCGCTACGAAAACCGGCGAATGGCGCGACATCGGCCTGATCGTCGAGGGACCGGCAACCGCGCGGCTGGTGCCATATTACGACGAGCTGATCGCCTGGGCGATGTCCAAGACAGCCAAGATGCGGGTCTTGCGCCGGCTCGTTTTCAAATACAGCGAAACCAGTGGACTGCTGCAATGGCAGCTCGGCGGGCCGACCGCGCGGCTCAGTCCGTGGGGAGTGGGGACCTGCAAGGATCTGGTCACCAGCCGCGACGTCGAGATGATCGCCGCCTATTTCGCTCCGACCTGGGGCCTGATGCGGCGCATCGCGCGGGTCGGACGGCGTGGCCGGGCGCGGGTCATCACCGCGGCCAAATCCGACAATACGGCGACCATCGCCGCGGCCCGCTTTACCTATAACCGGCTGATCAAGCGCGGCGTCGAGATGTTCGAATATATCCCGACCAAGCTCCACACCAAGCTCGTCGTGCTCGACAATGTGGTCCACATTGGCTCGTCCAACCTCGACATCCGAAGCCTCTATCTCAACATGGAATTGATGCTGCGGGTCGACGATGCCGGCTTTGCAAAAGTGATGCGGGCCTATTTCGAAGGCGAAATCGAACACTCGCTGGCGATCACTCCGCAACTTCAGAAAAAGCGCGCGACGCTGGTCAATCGCGTGCGCTGGGCGCTGTCATTCTTTCTCGTGACGAGCCTCGATTATGGCGTGACCCGGCGGGTCAACTTCGGCCTGACGGCCGACTGACGATCAGTCCGCGGTCGAGTCCGGAGCAGAGTCTTTCGCCGCAACCTGCGCAGCGTCTTTCCACGCCCAAAACAGCGTTGCGGGTGGGACGTTGATCCATTCGAACCCGCGCTCGATGCGGTCGAACCACGGCTGGATAAAATCCCTTACCTTGGGGCTGAACTGGTAGACCAGGAACGCGCCGCCGGGGCGGATAACCCGCGCGGTGGCCTCGCCGATGGCATCGCCGACGCCCGGCGGAAGGGTCGAAAAGGGCAGGCCCGAAAGCACGAAATCAGCATGTTCGAAACCGCGGTCGGCGAGGATCTTTTCGACGTCGGCGGCCGACCCGGTGACCGCCACCAGCCGCTCGTCGTCGATCGATTTCTTGAGGAACTTGGTGAATTCGGGATTGGTGTCGATCGTCAGCAAAGTCGCATCGGGACCCAGCTTCTCAAGCACCGGCCGAGTGAACGTGCCGACGCCCGGACCATATTCGACGAACAATTTGGTGTTGTCCCAATCGACCCGGCCGAGCATCTTCTCGATCAGGATCCGGCTCGACGGAATGATCGATCCGACCATCACCGGATGCTTGAGGAATCCGCGCAGGAATTGCAGGCGCGGGCTGGGCGTCCGCTGCGTCGCCCGGCGGATGAATCGGCGGGAACCCTTGAGGGTTCTTGCGGTCGAAATCGGCATTCAGGCTCCGGCTGGGATCAGCGAACGGCGAGAGCGTTGGCAAAAGCGCCGCCGCTTGGCAAGTTTCGCGGCGACCCCCGTAACAGCCGAACAAGCTCGTGACCATGAGCGGAGCGCTTTTCACGACGAGCCAGTGCCGACGGCGTGGTTTGCCCTCGGACAGCAACATTCTATTGCGCCACCGGTGACCGACGCCACACCGATCCGCCGCATCCCCGCGACCGCGCTCAGCACGCGCCACTTCCTGCTGTTGTACGGCGCGATGCTGGTCGCCGCGGCCGGCAACACCGCGTTGCAATCGGTCATGCCGGCGATCGGCCGGGAGATTGGCATCGCCGATTTCTGGGTGGCGCTGGCCTACACCTGGTCGGCGGTGCTGTGGGTGCTGTTGGCGCCGTTCTGGGCCGAGCAAAGCGATCGCCACGGGCGCAAGGCGCTGACGTTGATGGGCGTGTCCGGCTTCGTCGTGTCGATGCTGCTGTGCGGGATCGTCCTGCGGTTCGGATTGCGCCATGCGATCGGCGGCACGATGACGTTCGTCCTGTTCGCGCTGTTCCGCGCAATCTACGGCGCGCTGGGCTGCGCCACGCCGTCGGCGACGCAGGCCTATCTCGCTTCCAAGACGCGCCGTAGCGGCCGAGTCGCGGCGCTGTCGGCGCTATCGTCGTCGTTCGGCCTGGGGACGATCATCGGTCCGGCCGTGGCGCCGCTGTTCGTGCTGCCGTTTGTCGGGCTGCCCGGACCGTTGTTCGGATTTTCGGCGATCGGTCTATTGGTCCTGGCGTCGG
>JBDSGH010000044.1:0-5891 GCA_039919095.1 Sphingomicrobium sp.
GCCGCGGCGTGGAGCGCAACCCCGGTGGCGACGCTGCCGGCGCCCTGAAGCGCGATGTGGAGGCCGTCGACGCTGTCCTTGCCGAGCGCGTGGCGGACCGCCGCCTTCAAGCCGAGGAACACGCCGAGCGAAGTATGCGGGCCGGGATCGCCGCCGACATCGCCGCTCTGGGTCGGCAGGCCGGCGACGAATTTGGTCTTGCGCGCCACCTCGACCATGTCCTTGACGCTCATCCCAACGTCCTCGGCGGTGACGTAGCGCCCACCCAGGCCGTCGATCGCGCGGCCGAAGGCGGCCAGCAGCTCGGGCGACTTCTTGCCATTCTCGTCCGCAAGGATTACCGACTTGCCGCCGCCCAGCGGAAGCCCGGCCATGGCGTTCTTGTAGCTCATCCCGCGCGACAGCCGCAGCGCGTCGGTGATCGCGTTCTCGTCGTCGGCGTAATGCCAGAAGCGCGCGCCGCCCGCCGCCGGGCCGAGATGGGTCGAATGGATGGCGACGATCGCCTGGAGGCCCGAGGCCTCGTCATGGACGAAGTGCAACAGTTCGTGCGCGTCGAAATCGGGTAGGCGCCAGGGACAGGTCATACGGCCGACAAATCCATCATTCTTTTTGAGAGCAGCCGGTGGGGCGATCGACGGGGCTTGAACCCGCGACCCTCGGTACCACAAACCGATGCTCTAACCAGCTGAGCTACGATCGCCACGGCGGCGCGCCTTGCGGAGGTTTCACAAGGCGCGCGCGGTCCTTAAGGTCGGGGGTTCACGAAGGCAAGCGACGGTCGCCCGAGGAACCCCACGATCGACAAGTTCGGATACCCCGCGACACTGGTTCGGGAATATCAGCATTGGCTCGTGCTGGTGCGGCCGGCGCAGGTAACGCTGGGCTCGCTGGTGCTCGCCGCCAAGAGCGACGCGACCGCCTATCGCGACCTGCCGCGCGAGGCGTTCACGGAGCAAGCCGAGATAATCGCGGCAATCGAGATCGGCCTGCATCAGTTCTGCCGCTTCGAGCGGATCAATTATCTGATGCTGATGATGGTCGATCCCAACGTCCATTTCCACGTCTTCCCGCGCTACTCGGGCGAGCGCGAATGGGACGGGATGACATTGGCCGACAAGGGTTGGCCAGGGCCGCCCGACCTCACGTCCGCGACGGGACTCTCTGCGAATCAAATCAATCGGTTGCGCGACGACTTGCAAAAACGATTCGGTTGATCAAGGAGCTTTCCGGGGGCGTCGAACATGCTTGGCCCACCGCGGGCGCGTATTTCGAGAGGAGAATGCGATGCCCGAAAGTCGGCGTCACGCGGCGGCCGCAAGCAATGCTTCGCTACGGCGCAGCTTGATCGCCGCCGGGCTCGATCCGGGCGCTGCATCCGACCTCGAGGACATGCCCCACAAGCTGGTCAAGGTCGAGCCGCGGCGGCCGTTCCGCGAACCCGGCGTGCGCCGCGACGAGGTGATGTTCGTGCGCTCCGGCATCCTGTGCAAATATAAAAATGACGGCAACGGGCGGCGCCAGATCGTCGCGCTGCGCTTTCAGGGCGAGGGCATTCTGCCCGGCGACGGATCGGCCGACTATGGCATCCAGGCGATCGTCCGCAGCGAAGTGATGGTCGGACGCGACGAGGATTTCGCGCTGGTCGTCGAGAAACAGCCCGAGCTGTGCCGATTCGTCTGGCGCCTGGTCCAGCGCAACGAAAAGATCAGTTACGAATGGCTGGTCAATTGCGGCCGGCGCGATTCGGCCGCGCGGGTTGCGCATTTGCTGTGCGAGACCGCGGCCCGCGGCGGCATTGCCGACGCCGACGGCAAGATGATCAACCCGTTCACCCAACAGCAGATCGCCGACATCACCGGCCAGACCTCGGTCAACGTCAATCGCGTGTTCGCGGATTTCCAGCGGCAGGGACTGATCGAGCGCAGTGGCCGGGAAATCCAGTTCCGCGACTGGTCGGAAATGCGCCGCCTGGCGAGCTTCCAGCCGAGTTACCTTGAATGAATGGACGGCGCGACGAGCCTTTGTCCGCCAGCCACCGGGGGACAACGACATGAACTTTCTGAAGCGGCTGCTGGCGCGCCCGTCGCGTCCGGTGCACAGCTTTCCGCGCGACAATAAGGGCCGTGGCCTGCGCGCCGGCCTCGGCGTCGCGGATCTGTTCAGCGAACTCGAACGGCGCGGCGCGCGCTACCTCGTGCTGCGCTGGTTCGACGGGCTCCCGCAGGGCGAGACCGACGGCGATATCGACCTGCTGATCGACGACCGCGACGCAGCCCAAATCGCCGACCTGTTCGAACATGCGCCGGACGCGATCCAGTGCGACGTGTTCTCGGTCAGCGGGCTGCCCGGAACGTCCTACCGCGGCCTGCCCTATCTGCCACCCGACAAAGCAGCGGGGATGCTCGAGCGCGCGGTGCGGCTGGAAGATTGCTGCATGGTGCCGGGCGCCGACGACCATTTCCACAGCCTGGCTTATCACGCGGTCTATCAGAAGGGGCTGAAGTGCGGGCTTCCGACGGCGCTGCCGGGGCTCACGCCCAACGCTACGCCGGGTCATGATTATGTCCACGCGCTCGGCGCGCTCGCGGCGCAGCTCGAGATCGACGTGCCGATTACGCTGGATGACCTCGACCATTATCTGTCCGAGCTCGGCTGGTGCCCTTTGCCCGACATGGTCGAGACGCTTGCGCTGACTAATGCGTGGTACGCGGCGCGGATCGAACAGGACGACCAATAGGCGCCTGAAACAGGCCGCGAAATCAGGGTTGCTGCGGGGGGCTCGCCGATCTTGTCCGGCTTTGGCACGTTCACGGTCAATCCACTGTAGGAATCTGTTAAATTCGCGTTATATGGCGATCGATTCTGGGGGTTGGGCTGCTTATCAAATGAATGCGATCGCTCGGTTTATTTATCCTTTCGCCGATCGCATGCCCAAGCGCATCCGGTCCTATCTGCTGCGCCGGTGGAACCCGGCAAAGCAGGATTTCCTGGTCCCTGGCCTGAGCTTTGAGCATTTCATCGAGCATCTCGACGCGCGCGCGATCGCCTATGCCGTGCTCGAGCGCGGCGCGAGCGCGCCCGAAGTGCTAGTGTCGGACTGGGCGAGCGACCTTATCCAGCCGCTGACGACGCGCTGGCCGGTCGGATCGGCGATCAAGCTCTACACGCCGTCGGGCCGGCCCGGCACGGCCTATGTCTCGCCGCTGGCCAAGCCGTGCAGCAGCAATCGCATCGCGCTGTTTCCCAACCACCTCGCCAATGGCATTCTCGAACGGGCCGAGGCCACCGCCGGCCAGGGCAAGGTGCCGTCGGCCCGCGACGCCTTTTTCGCGCGTGCTTACCGCGCCGCCTATCTGGAAGGCGTGTGCTGCTCCTGGTCCGAGCCCGGGTTGCTGTGCGCAACCTGCGTCGATCATCGGCGCGCGCTCAAGCGACTCGCGGCGCAGGCTGACATCGCTTTGCCGCGCAAGCTGACCCACGAAACGCTCGATCAACTGCTCAGCGCGCACGGTTGGCGCCCGGCCGGCGACCTGCTCGAGAAAGCGGCCGAATGGGCGCCGTGGCTGGGCCGGGCATTTCCCGAACTGCAGATCGGCCTGCGCGTCGAAGGCCCCGGAGTGGCCGCTTTCTTCATTCGCGAGCAGGCGCTGGCCAATAATCTCAAGGGCACCATTTTAGCGACGCTCGAGGAGCATGGCTTCGACCCGCTGCTGATCCTCGATCTCAACGAGCATGAGCGCGCCTCGGTCGGGCGCGAGTTCCGCGGCGGCAATTGGGGCCAGGGTCCGTGGAACGTCGACGGCGGGCGGCCCGGCTGCATCGTCATCACGCTCAACCGCAACCCGCTGCCAGTGCCGCCGGAGCAAAAGCGCAGGATGCGCGAGTGCGACGATTGGCAGATCATCTGCGCCAAGGAAGAAGCGCGCAAACGGATGATCGGCGGGCTCGAGCGCCGCGCGCAATATAATGGCCTGCACGCGACCGATACCAGCGACCAGGCGTGGCGCGTCGTGCGCAAGGTCGCGCCCGACCAGGAGCGCGCGCTGCGCCGCAGGATCGAACAGATCCGGCAAGCGACAGAAGCCGCCCAATCGGCCGCAGCGTCGCCTCTGCCGGGCCAGCTGGCGCGGGCCTGACCACCGCATAGTCAGCGGCTCCGGACCAAGCGCCCGGAGCCGGCACCCGGGTCGATCAGTCGGCCTGTTCCTTGTCGAACTTCTTCCATTCCTCTTCGGTCAGGCAGATCCGCTGCTTGATCATCGAGCCGGTCGGCGCTTCGTACAGGCGGCAGGTTTTCTTGCCGGCCGGCGCTTCCTTTTTCTGTGCGGCGACACCTTCAGTCGACGCGGAGGCCGGAGTGGTTACGACTGCCAATGCGGCAGCGGCGAGAGTGATTGCGATGGCTTGAACACGCATTGTCTTTCTCCTTCGGGCAAGCCCACGGAGAGTAAGTCACACGGCGTCCGGCCGGCCATCCGCCGCTGGTCGATACGACGAGCGGGGCAGCGGCTTGGTCGAAGCCTGGTTCGACGAACGGCAGATTAGCCGGAAATGATGATCCGGTGACGAAGCGTGGTGGGCGCGGCAAGGATTGAACTTGCGACCCCTGCGGTGTGAACACAGTGCTCTACCACTGAGCTACGCGCCCACGCTTCTAGGCAAAAATTAACGCCGGAACGGGGCGATTAGAAGAGAGTGATCGGGCTGTCCAGCGCTACTGGACGGCGTCCTTCAAGGCCTTGCCCGGCCGAAACTTGGGTTGCGAGCTGGCCTTGATCTGGATCGGCTCGCCGGTCCGCGGATTGCGCCCGGTCGACGGTTTTCGCCGAGTCACCGAGAAATTGCCGAAGCCGACCAGCCGGACCTCGTCGCCGCGCTTCAAGGCCGAAGTAATGACTTCGAGCAACGTCTCCACCGCACGCACGGCGTCGTTGCGGTTGAGCCCGGCGCGATCAGCGACATGGCCGATCAGTTCCTGCTTATTCATATACACGCTGCTCCCGGGCCAGCGGCGAGACTCGCACGCTATAGTCGCCGTTCTTTAAGGCAAAGGTCGCTCACGAAGTCAAAGCCCTTCGACGCTGCCCGCGACAGCCCGCTGCACCCTAGTGCCGAACCGGTGTCCCACTTTCGGGCACGATTGGGTGCGCCGGCGGCTCGGCCGCATGTTCGTCGGCATCGGTCCATTCGATCGGGCGCATCGGCTCGGTCAGCGCAAGCGCCAGAACTTCGTCAACATGGCTGACCGGGATGATCTTGAGCACTTCCTTGAGTGACGCCGGAATCTCCGCCAGATCCTTTTCGTTCTCGGCTGGAATGAGCACGGTGGTGATGCCGCCGCGCAGCGCGGCGAGCAGCTTCTCCTTGAGGCCGCCGATCGGCAGCACGCGGCCGCGCAGCGTGACCTCGCCGGTCATCGCGACATCGCGCCGGACGGCGATCCCGGTCAGCGTCGAAATCATCGCCGTGACCATGCCGATGCCGGCCGACGGGCCGTCCTTGGGCACCGCGCCTTCGGGCAGATGGACGTGGATGTCCTTGCGGGCGAAGATTGACGGCTTGACGCCATAACTGGGCGAGCGCGCCTTGACGAAGCTCATCGCCGCCTGGATCGATTCCTGCATCACTTCGCCGAGCTTGCCGGTGGTCTTGACCAGCCCCTTGCCGGGTACGGTGACCGCCTCGATGGTCAGCAATTCGCCGCCGACCTCGGTCCACGCCAGCCCGGTAACCGCGCCGATCTGATCCTCTTCCTCACTGACCCCGTAGCGATAGCGGGTAACGCCGAGATAGTCGCCGACATTGGCGGCGGTGAGTTCGACCGTCTCCGTCTTTGCCTCAAGGATCTGGCGAAGCGACTTGCGCGCGACCTTGGCGAGTTCGCGCTC
>JBDSGH010000045.1:0-9482 GCA_039919095.1 Sphingomicrobium sp.
TATCCGTTTGCTGTCATTGCTTTCCTGCCTGGGCTTTACCAAGCCGAGCAGATCGACGTGCGATCGGGCGATAAGAGCGCGCATATCGGTTACCGGAACAGCTTCGTCCAGGTGGAGCACCCATTCAGTGCCGAAGGCCTAGACGAGGGCGGTCGGGCGCTGTTGCTTAATGCTGCCCAGGAGCGCGTCAGGCGCAGCGACTTTCCTCTTTGCCTTGTCTGGGGCCCGGCCTGGTGCAGCTATGTAAGAAGGGACGACAGTATTCTGTACTCGTTCGAGCCACCGACGGGCGGCAGGCTTCTGCCAGCACCGATCATTTTCGATTACCAAGACACCCATCCGGAAAGCGACATCTTGCCTTATGATGAAACGGCCCCGGGACGGGGAGATGCACCGAATAGCGGGATCTGTACTGTAGCGCCCCATCTGCGTAGAAAAGCAAAGGAGTTCTCTGTTGCTGCGTCGCCAATCAAGCAAGGTTCTCGACTGGGGGTGGTTCTGGACTACGGTCACTCGGACGTGGGCTCATGCCTGGAGCGGCCGCTGGTCCAAGAGATCAGCTCATTCCACGAGGGGTTGCAGCTGCTCGCCGAAGGCCAAGAGAGGCTGCTGACCGGGTTCATCGCTGAGATTTCCAAGATACGAAACGGCATCCTCAATGGACCACTCGTCTGGGATGGCAGTTACCAATACATAATCGCTCAGGTGGTCACCGACTTCGACGGGGCAGTTGTGCCGGTAGCGGGCTTCGCGATGACCTGTGACCCGGCAGATCCAAGTGACATCGGCGCTTTTGATTGGGATCAGGAGTGGGAGGAGGTGTTCGGTGGTCGATCGCCAGGATGCGAGCAAACGTGAGCCACCGCGGTCCTGGCCAACACGGCTTTTCCAGAGAGTTGCCAGACGTGATAGACCCAAACAGTATCTCTTTTAGGAGGACTAACCTGACGCGGTGCAATGCCGTTGCTTTCCCCCCAAAGCGGACATTACGAGTCGACCGAAGTCACGCCGTTAACTGGATACGTGGTTACGCCGTGCTTTCGCGGGGTCAAAAGAAGCGCCTGCACAGTTCTCATGACCCGTTGGTTCAACATTAGCGGGTCCGTGCCTTTCCGCCGGAAAAACCCTTCTAGCACCCTGTCGGGATGGAAGGGTGCCAACGAATATGAAGACCCAGCGTATTCGGCAACGCTCGACGTCATAGCCAGCCAGTCGATGAAATAGCCGCGAGCCTCAATTGCTTGGCGATGGAGATCAATATCCTACTATAGAAGGATGCTGTTTAACCCCTGCAGCGCTCTGTTGGTCCCAAGCCACTCTTCGTGAGCTGTCTCGAAAGAGCTCACAGAGGGATCAGTAACCTTTGCTCGCATGTTGTCGAAAACGGATAGCTTCTGCATCCACTCCAGCATTGCCATGATCTCCTTGGGCTTGGCGTTTGGGATTGACTCGATGAACCTATCGATGATGAGGTCGTAGGCAGAGACCATTCGGGTCTTGCCGTTCGCACCGACGCTGGGCACCTTCTCCCAAAGCCTATCCGCGAGCTGCTGCCCAAGCAGCTTTGGCACCTCCGGCTGCTTTGGCGGCCGTCCGTTGCGGTTGCCACTAAACCCCGTCACCCACCGGCCCTTCTCGTTGCGTCCCTTGCGCGCTCGCCGTCGACGCGGTTCCTGCCCCTTCTTCATCCTCTACTTCCTTCTCACCCAGCCCAGACAAGTGCGACTTGGCCTACAGAGGATTGAATCAGAGATTTTGCGGAACGCAAGGGCAAATTTCGGCATTATTGCCTGATTTTTCAGTGGCTGTTGATAAACTCGCCTTCATCGACGGGGACGTTCGATTAGAATTGGTCCTGTATTGCCGTGTTTTGGCTCCTCTTTTTGACCTGTTTCTGGCCTCTTCTCTACCAGTTTTTTTCGTGCTCTGATCCTCTTTCGTTCTAGCTCCAACCCTGAAATGGGCGAAAATCGGCCAGCGATGCACCGCGGCCGGTCGTGTTTCAGGAATCGCAAAAAAGGAAAACAGGGCAACAGGTCTCAGCGGACCCGCGTCAGCGAAGCACGTAGTGCCCTAAGTCCCCTCCATATTGTTTGGTGGACTGGGCGGATTCGAGCCCTTACTTCCGCGGTGCGATTGTTCACATCTGGCGCATTTCAGCCAATTTCCGGCTGGTGGAGCTGAGGGGAATCGAACCCCTGACCTCTGCAGTGCGATTGCAGCGCTCTCCCATCTGAGCTACAGCCCCGCGCCCCGGCCAAGGCCCGTTCCCCCGATAAATCGGCGTCTCGCGACCACGGTCGAACCCGTTGGGATCGGGCTCGGCGAGGCGGCTGAATAGCCGCGCTTTCTTCCCCTTGCAATCGCCCGCCGCGCCCCGCCGCCGCGTCCGCAGCTTTCTTGCCGGCAGTCTCTTTCCTGCGCCGGGCAGGCCGTCTATCGGCGCTTCGAAGAGGAGAATTCCGATGTCCCGCGCCTGGCACCTCAAGAGCCGTCCGCAAGGTCTGCCGACGATCGACAATTTCGCGCTCGAGCCGGTTGACCTGCCCAAGCTCGAAGACGGCATGGTGCGCGTCGCCAACCGCTGGCTGTCGGTCGATCCGTACATGCGCGGCCGCATGAACGACGTCAAAAGCTACGTCCCGCCGTTCGCGATCGACGCCCCGATGGAGGGCGGAGCGGTTGGCGAAGTGGTCGAGTCTACCAGCAACCTGTTCAAGCCCGGCGACACCGTGCTGCACATGGCGGGGTGGCGCGATGAGTCTGTCCTGCCCGCCGCCGCGGTGACCAAGCTGCCCGACCTTGGAGTCAAGCCGCAGGCGTTTCTCGGCAATCTCGGGCTGACCGGCGGCACGGCCTATTTCGGACTGCTCGACGCCGCCTCGGCCAAGGAAGGCGATATCGTCTTCGTCTCGGCCGCCGCCGGCGCGGTCGGCTCGGCCGTGGTCCAGATTGCCAAGGCGATGAACATGACCGTCATCGGTTCGGTCCGCGGCAAGGCCAAGTGCGACTATGTCCGCTCGTTGGGCGCCGACGCGGTGGTCGATTATTCAACCGGGCCGCTGCTCAAGTCGCTCAAGGCCGCCGCGCCCAAGGGGATCGACGTCTATTTCGACAATGTCGGCGGCAACCATCTCGATGCCGCCTTGGCGCTGGCCCGCAAGAACGCCCGCTTCGCCGAATGCGGGATGATCGACGATTACAACAAGGGCCAGTCGACCTCGCTGCGCTTCCTGATGCGGATCATCGCCATGCGCATCCGGCTGCAGGGCTTCATCTACACCGATTACGTGCCACGCCTGCCCGAGTTCTACCGCGACATGAGCCGCTGGATCGCCAGCGGCCAGGTCAAGTCGCGCGAGACCATCGTCGACGGGCTCGAGCGCATGCCCGAAGCCTTCCTCGGCCTGTTCGAGGGCGCCAACACCGGCAAGATGCTGGTCAAGCTGTAGCGCAGCGTCACCCCGGCCTTGAGCCGGGGCCTGCCTGCCTGGGCCGGTCGATCAGGCGGATCCCGGGTCAAGCCCGGGATGACGGCCTGCAATGACTATCAATTGAATTTGCACGCCGCCGGGTCGCCGCTTTGCAGGCCGGTGCGCAGCGCCGCCATGCGCTGGGCGGCCGAACCGTGGGTGAAGCTCTCGGGCACGACCCGGCCCTGCATCTGGGTCTGCAGCGTATCGTCGCCGATTGCTTCGGCCGCGCGCATCCCTTCCTCGACATCGCCCGGGTCGAGCGCCGGCGTTCCGTCGGGCGCCTTCGCGTTGGCGGCCCACACCCCGGCGTAGCAATCGGCCTGCAGCTCGACCGCGACCTGGATCGCATTGCCGCCGGACTGGCTCGACTGGGCCTGGGCGGTCGCCGCCTCATCGAGCCGGCCCTCGAGGTCCTGGATGTGATGGCCGACTTCGTGCGCGATGACATAGGCCTGGGGGAAATCGCCCGGCGCGTTGAATTTGGATCGCAGCTCGGCGAAGAATTGCGGATCGATGTAGATGTCCTTGTCGGTCGGGCAGTAAAACGGCCCCATCGCCGCCTGGGCCGCGCCGCAGCCCGACTGGTTGGCGTTCGAATAAGCCACCAGAGTGGTCGGCGTGTACTGCTTGCCATTCTTCTGAAAGATGTCGCTCCACACCTTTTCGGTGGACCCGAGAACCGTGGTCAGGGTCCGTTTGTCCTCGACGCTCAGGGTCGATTGGCCGCTGGTCGTCTGGGTCCCGGTCCCGCCGCCGCCGAGGATCCCGCCGCCGCCGAGCGAGGTCAGCGCGCAATAGCCGAGCAGCAACACGAGCACGCCGACGATGCCGAACCGGCTGAGCACGAACGGCAGCAGGCAGCCGAGCATGTTGCCGCCACCGCCGCCCATCCCGCCAAAGCCGCTTTGGCCGGTCCGGTCTTCGAAATTCCCGCTGCCTTCGTCGCCCAAGCGCATGATCGTCCCTCCTGTGTCGTCGCCGTAATGCGCGAGATTGCATCGCGGTTGCAAAGCGTCGCTGCGGCGGCGACTAGCCGGGCCAGGAGACCATAGATGATTCTCGCCGGAAAAATCGCGCTCGTCACCGGATCGACCTCCGGGATCGGCCTCGCCATCGCCCGCGCGCTCGCCTCCGAAGGCGCCAAGATAATGCTCAACGGATTCGGCGACCCCGCTGAAATCGCGGCCCTGTGCAGCGAACTCGGCGCGATCCACGACGGCGCCGACTTGACCGATCCTCAAGCGATCGTTGCGATGCTTGCGCGCTGCTCGGACGAGCTCGGCCCGCCCGACGTGCTGGTCAACAATGCCGGCATCCAGTTCGTCTCGCCGATCGAAGACTTCCCGCCCGCAAAATGGGACGCGATCATCGCCATCAACCTGTCGTCGGCGTTCCACACCATGCGCCTCGCTTTGCCGGCAATGCGCGCGCGCCAGTGGGGCCGGATCATCAACACCGCCTCGGCCCACAGCCTGGTCGCCTCGCCCAACAAGGTGGCCTATGTCGCCGCCAAGCACGGCATCGCCGGCCTTACCAAGACCGTCGCGCTCGAGGCCGCGCGCGATGGCGTTACGGTCAATTGCATCTCGCCCGGCTACGTCTGGACGCAATTGGTCGAAAGCCAGATCCCCGACACCATGCAGGCCCGCGGCCTGACCCGCGAGCAGGTGATGAACGACGTGCTGCTCGCCGCCCAGCCGACCAAGCGCTTCGTCACTCCCGAGGAAGTCGCCGCGCTGGCGCTGTTCCTGTGCCGCGACGAGGCCGGCTCGATCACCGGCGCCAACCTCAGCATGGACGGCGGCTGGACCGCCGCCTGACCGCATTCCGGTTGGGCCCCGACTGATGTAAGTTACAATTCTCCAGCCCCCGACTCGAGGAATTGAGCGATGTCCACCGCGACCAGCAGCAGCGCCACCGAACAGTGGCTCGACGGCACCGGGGGCCGGATTTTCACCCGCCATTGGGAGCCGGACGGCGCGGCCCAGGCCAATCTGGTGATCTGCCACGGCGTCAATTCGCACGGCGGCCAATATATTCGCGCCGGTGAGGAGTTCGCGGCGCGCGGCTTTGCAGTCACCGCACTTGACCTGCGCGGCCGCGGCAAGTCCGAGGGCGAGCGGTTCTACGCCGAGACCATCGACGATTATGTGTCCGACTTGAGCCAGGCGATCGAGCTTGGGCGCTCGCACCATCCCGATTTGCCGTTGTTCCTGCTCGGCCACAGCGCCGGCGGCGTGACCGCAGTGACCTACGCGCTCGATCACCAGGACCAGCTCGACGGCCTGATCTGCGAAAGTTTCGCGTTCCGGGTCTACGCCCCCAATTTCGCCTTGAAGCTGCTTGAGGGCGCCGACCATGTCGTGCCCCACGCCCATGTGCTGCGGCTCAAGATGGAGGTTTTTTCGCGCGATCCCGATTGGGTGGCCCAGCTCAATGCCGATCCGCTGACCCACGACGAGGTCCAGCCGGTCAGCACCGTCGCCGCTTTCGCCCGCGCCGGCGAGCGCTTCGAGCGCGAATTCCCGCGCATCACCCTACCGGTGCTGATCCTCCACGGCACCGCCGACAAGGCCACCCGGCCCGACGGCAGTCAGGAATTCTTCGATCACGCCGGATCGACCGACAAGACCCTCAAGCTTTATGACGGGCACTACCACGATCTGCTCAACGACCTCGGCCGCGAGGCTGTGTTCGACGACATCGTCGGCTGGATCGACACCCGCGTCGGGCAGCGCGTCAACGCGGAAATGCCGCTCGCCACCTGATGCTGCGTATAAGGCGCTGATCCAGGCCGCAGTCGAGTTGGACCGCGGCGGGCAGTCCTAGCGCCTGCACACCGCGCCATTGTCCTCCGACACAATGCGCGTGAAAAAGCTCGAGTCGGTGCTGATCACCACCCCGCTCGACCCGCACCGCCGGAGCTGGAAGCGGACCTTGCGCGCGCGAAAATCGAGCGACACCCGGCGGAACGTCGCCAGCAGGTCGGTGCCAAGCAGCAGCGCGGGTTCCTTGGTCAATCCGAATACTGCGAACGGCGGCACGTCGGCGAATGCCATCGGCACGTCGCGCAGCGTCACCGAGCCCAGGCGCAATTCGCCAACCCGCGCCAATTGCAAATTGACCGTCACCCCGGTCACCCCGGTCACCGGGATGGTGACGAACTTGTCCTTGTTGCCGCGGATCAGGCGGTCGCGCAGCGCGAGATTGCCGATCGTGATCTCCGACCCGGTGTCGACCACCGCTTCGACCGGCAAATGCGCGGCGCGAACTTGGGTCAGGATCAACTGGCCGCGCCGGCGCCGCGCGGTGACGACGATTTCGCCGTCGAGCCATTGCGCCGGCGTGCTCGCGTCCTCGACCTTGATCACGCGTTTTTCGAAATCCATCATCAGCCGCTGCTGGACCAGCGCATCGATGCCGATCATGCCCTGCCCGCCCAAATCCCGTTCGAGCAGCGCTGGAAGCTGCAAATTGCTGATCGTGCTCTGCCCGAGGGTCAGTTGGTTGACCAGGACGCGATCGACCAGGCTGCTGCCGGTCATGCCGTGCAGATTGGCCGGAGTGCCGACTGGCAGCTGCAGGTCGCGCGCGATGTTGAGGCCGACCACCGACGTATCGGCGCCGCTGTCGACCAGGAAGCGATAGGGGCCGCGGCCGTTGACATGAACCTCGACCGTCATGCGCGTGTTCGACCGGCGGGCGTTGATGTCTTCGCCGCCGATCGCCAGCGTATCGTCGAACACCGCCGGCGGAAGCGCCGGCATCTGCGTCGGCGGGGCCGGAACCGGCTTGCTCAATCGATAGGGCGCCGCAATGCTCGAACTACCGCCGGCGACGGCGCCAAGCGTGAGGACAACAGCCAAAATCACGCTTCGGCGACGCGCAAACACCCGTTCCCACTCCCTCGCTTGATCGCCTAGCTAGCCCTCATCCGCTGAAACTCACAAGGGCCTGTCGGCGCCAGTCGCGCAAATCGGGCTTTGCGGTGCGGCGGCTCGAGCCCTGCCTCCGGCCAATCCGGTTGCGCCGCGCAATTGTCGCGCTACCCTCGGCGGGACGATGAAAACGGTTTCCGCGCTCGGCGCTCTCGCCCTCGGCCTCGCTCTTTCCGCTTGTTCGGCCGTGCAGCCGGGCGGCGCGGTGATCGGCAACCCGGCCACTGACTGGCGCCAGACCGCGACTTCGGACGACCGCGACCGGCTGCGCGACTGGCGACCGGCGTTCGTTGGCGCACTCAAGGCGGCGCAGGCCAGCCATGCCGCAGAGATCGCGGCCGAAGGCGCACTGCTCAAGCCCGACGCCGCGCTCGGCGGCGGGCCGATCCCCAACGGCAATTACCGGTGCCGGGTGATCAAGCTCGGTGCCAAATCGCCCGGCATGCTCGATTATGTCGGCTACCCCGCCTTCGCCTGCCGCATCCAGCCCGAGGCCGGCGTCCAGGGCCTGGCCAAATTGACCGGCTCGCAGCGCTACGTCGGACTGGTCTTTCCGGCCGATGCGCTGCGCCAGGTGTTCCTCGGCACGATCGTGCTCGGCGATGAGCAACGGGCGCTGCAATATGGCCGCGACAGCGAGCGCAATATCGCCGGCTTCGTCGAGCGGATCGGTCCCAACCGTTGGCGAATGATCATGCCGCGGCCGCATTTCGAATCGCAGATCGACGTGCTCGAACTGATCCCCTCCGGTTAGGATATGCCCGTGACGACCAAACATCTGCTACTGCTCGCAGTCGCCGCAATGACCGTCCCGACCCCTTCGAGCGCAGCCGCGCTGCAGGACGCGATCCGCGCCGACATGCCCTCGCTGATGACGGTCTACCGCGATCTACACGCCAACCCCGAACTGTCGATGGCCGAGGTCCGCTCGCCCGCCAAGCTCGCCGCCGAAGCGCGCAAGCTCGGCTTCACCGTGACCGAAAAGGTCGGCAAGACCGGGGTCGTCGCGGTGATGAAGAACGGCCCCGGGCCGGTGCTTCTGCTGCGCGCCGACATGGACGCCCTGCCGGTGGTCGAGCAGACCGGGCTGGCCTTCGCCTCGAAGGTTCGCGCCACCGCTCGCTCGGGCGTCGAAACCGGAGTCATGCACGCTTGCGGCCACGACACCCACATGACCAGCTGGCTCGGCACCGCGCGCCGCCTGGCGGCAATGAAGGACCAATGGTCGGGCACGTTGGTGATGATCCTCCAGCCCGGCGAGGAAACCGGCGAGGGCGCCAAGGCGATGCTCGACGACGGGCTCTTCACGCGCTTTCCCAAACCCGATTACGTGCTTGCCTTCCACGATGCCGCGGCGCTTCCGGCCGGGGACATCGGCATTACGCCGGGCTATGCCCTGGCCAATGTCGACAGTGTCGACATGACCGTGCGCGGGGTCGGCGGGCACGGCGCCTATCCCCAGACCACCAGGGATCCGATCGTGCTCGCGGCGCGCATCGTGACCACGCTGCAGACCCTGGTCAGCCGCGAGAACGATCCCGCCAATCCGGCAGTGGTGACCGTCGGCAGCTTCCACGCCGGGGCCAAGCACAACATCATCTCCGACGAAGCCAAGTTGCAGCTGACGGTGCGCAGCTACACCCCCGAAGTGCGCAAGCTGCTGCTCGACGGGATCAAGCGCATCGCGCGCGGCGAGGCGATTGCCGCCGGGGTGCCCGAAGACCGCATGCCGATCGTCACCACCCGCGACGCCGAATTCACGCCGTCGACCTTCAACACCGACAAGCTGTCGGCCCGCGCTCTCGCTCTGTTCACCGAGCATTTCGGCCCGGAACGCGCGAGGAAGACTGCGGCGGTCATGGGCGGCGAGGATTTCAGCCGCTTCTGGCTCGCCGACAAATCGGTCGAAAGCCTGATTTTCTGGGTCGGCGGCACCCCCCAGGCCAAATGGGACGCGGCCGGCGGCGATCCGTCCAAGCTGCCGTCGCTGCACAGCCCGTTCTGGGCGCCCGACGCCGAAGCCGTAATCTCGACCGCGACCGAGGCGCTGACACTGGCCTCGCTCGAC
>JBDSGH010000046.1:0-3306 GCA_039919095.1 Sphingomicrobium sp.
GCGACCGGCCGCTTTTCGGTCGAGTATCGCTGGAAATGCGCGGACGGCACCTACCGCCATTTCCACGACCAGGCTGTTCTGCTGCGCGATCCCAAGGGGCGGCCGATTGAGTTCGCCGGGACGCTGACCGACGTGACCGAGCGGCGCTCCCTGCAAAACCAGTTGATGCAGGCCCAGAAAATGGACGCGATCGGCAAGTTAACTGGCGGCATTGCGCACGATTTCAACAATCTGCTCGCGGCCGTGCTCGGCGGTCTCGGCCTGATCGAGCGGCGGGCGAACTTGCAGGACGAGGACCGCAAGATCCTGGCGATGACCAAGCGCGCCGCCGACCAGGGCTCGGAGCTGGTCGGGCGGCTGCTGGCCTTTGCCCGGCGCCAGCAGCTCCAGCCGGCCTGCATCGACATCCAGTCGCTGGCGCAATCGGTGATCGAGTTGCTCGCACCGATGCTCGGCGGCCTGGTCAAGATCGAGTGGAAGTTCGACGGCGAGCCGTGGTGCGCATTCGCCGATCAGGCGCAGCTCGAGCTGGCCCTGATCAATCTCATCATCAACGCCCGCGACTCGATGGAGGGCGGCGGCAAGATCGTCATCGCGGTCGAGAACCGGACGATCGCCGCGAACCAGGTGGCCGGGCTCAAGCCGGGCGATTATCTCGTCCTGGCGGTAATCGACAGTGGCTCGGGGATCGCGCCCGAGCATCTGGAAAAAGTGCTGGAGCCGTTCTTCACGACCAAGGAAGTGGGCAAGGGCACCGGCCTCGGCCTGAGCATGGTCTACGGCTTTGCAAGCCAGTCCAACGGCGCGTTCCAGCTTCAGAGCAAGCTCGGCAAGGGCACCCGGGCGGAAATACTGCTGCCGCGCGCGATCCAGACTGGCGCCGGCGTGCCTGAGCCTGCCCACGAAGCCGAGGCGCCCAGTGCCAGCAATCCGCTCCGGATCCTGCTGGTCGACGACCATGCCGAAGTGCGCGCGACCACCGCTGCGGTGCTCGAGGAGCTCGGCCATACCGTCACGCAGGCAACTAACGGCAGCGAAGCGCTGGCCGCGCTCAACGGCGGCAAGTCGAAATGGGATCTGCTGATTAGCGACTATGCGATGCCCGAGCTCTCGGGCACCGACTTGGTCCACCAGCTGCGCAAGGTCCATCCCGACCTGCCGTGCCTGATCATCACCGGCTATGCCGAAGGCGAGGCGGTCGGCTCTCGCCCCGATGACGTGGTGGTGTTGCCGAAGCCGTTCACGCCGGCGCGGCTGTCCAGAGCCATTCTCAAGGTGATATAAGTCTCGGCGTCGTCCGGTTGCGGACGAGCGGGAGGTTCGATGACTGGAAATCGCGGAGATTGGCTGGCGCCTGCCCCTGGTCCCGAAGGCTCGCGGAAGAAACCGAACCAACTGCCCGACATGGTCGACGAAGCGTCGATGGACAGTTTTCCGGCGAGCGATCCACCACCTTGGACCAGCGGCCGGGAAGACCGGCCTTCGCCACAAACGAAGACGGCGGCGTCTTTCGACGCCGCCGTCCGGTAACTATCGAAGAAGTGCGATTACAGGTTGGTCGCGACTTCACCGAAGGTCGTGTTCAGCGCGCTGCCGATGCTCGACATTGCACCAATCGCCGCAACGGCGATGAGAGCGGCGATCAGGCCGTATTCAATGGCGGTCGCGCCCTTGTCGTTACGAATCAGTTTCAAAAACTTAGCCATCTCTGGTCTCCTTAAGGCTCCACAATCTCGGGAAGCTTTCTCCCCCACCTTGCGCTTTCGCGAAGGTTGCATTGGAATTAGCCTGAGAGGAGTTGAGAAAGGCTTAAAGCGGGAGGTTTCCGCGAGTTAACCATCAATAACTTCAAATTGGCTCAATCACCGGCCGTCAGGCTCAGCCACCAAGTCCTCGACCTGCCGCACCAGCTCGCGCAGCCGGCGCGTGCTGTTGCTCCAGTCATCGGGAAGCGGGCTTTTCTTTGCGTGGCGGCGCGGCGGCGCGATCGGCAAATGAGCAATGCGCGGCAATGGCGGACCGGCGCGGCCGTCGACGCTGAGTGCCGGAACCATGAACTCGCGCCAGATCGTCGCCGGCACCGTTCCGCCGCTGATCTTGCCCAGCGACTTGTTGTCGTCGCGGCCGACCCACACGCCAACTACCAGGTCGCCGGCGAAACCGACGAACAAGGCATCGCGATTGCCTTGCGTGGTGCCGGTCTTGCCGAAGGTCGGCACGGCCAATGCGGCGCGGCGCCCGGTGCCCTTGTTGGTCGCTTCCCACAACAGGTCGAGCATCGGCGCCCAGTCGCGGCGCTGGTCGAGGCTCCCGCCGCGCCGAAAGAATCGGGTGAACCCCTGGTCCTGCGCGTCGAGCGGCAGGCCGCGCGCCGCGATCGGGTAGCGGCCGCTGGCGATCGCGGCATAGGCGGAAGTGAGTTCGACCAGGCTTAGTCCGGCGGTGCCGAGCGCGACGCTCGGGCTGTTCGGCAGCGGGCTCGAAATGCCGAGCTCGCGGGCGGCGCGCAGGACATTGGCGCGACCGACGCTTTCGGACAGGCGCACCGTCGCCGCATTGCTTGACCGGGCAAAGGCTTCGCGCAGCGTGATCGGCCCCCGATAAATTCCGTCGCTGTTGACCGGAGTCCACCCGCCGATGGTGATCGGCCGGTCTTCGATGATGCTGTCGGGCGTCCACCCGGCGCGGAGCGCGGCGAGATAGACGAACAGCTTGAAGGCCGATCCGGGCTGGCGCCGAGCCTGCGTCGCGCGGTTGAACGGGCTCGCCTTGTAGCTTCGCCCGCCGACCATCGCGACCACTCGCCCATCGGGCCGCATCGCCACCAGTGCCGCCTGGGCATCGCCGATGTTGGCGCGGTTGATCGCCCGCACCGCCAATCGCTGGAGGTCGGCATCGAGCGTGGTGCGCACTTCGACCTGGCCGAAAGACGACTCGAACGCCTTTTGCGCTGCGGGCGCGACCCAATCGGCGAAATATGTCCCGGTTGGGACCTTCGACATTTGTCGGACCGGGCGCGCCGAAACCGCCGCGTGCGCGCGCGAAGCACTGATCACGCCGGTATCGGCCATCGCCGTGAGCACCATCCGGCTGCGTTTCTGCGACATCTGGAGGTTGTGGGTCGGCGACAGCCGCGATGGCGCCTGGACCAGCCCAGCGAGCATGGCCGACTGGGCCAAGCTCAAATTCTCCGGCGAGCGATTGAAATAGTGCTGGGCGGCCGCGCGCAAGCCATAGACGCCGTCGCCGAAATAGATGCTCGAGAGGTAGCGCGACAGGATCTCGTCCTTGGTCAGCCAGGCTTCG